>DWUV01000010.1 GCA_019120595.1 Candidatus Mediterraneibacter tabaqchaliae
CTGTTGCCCTGCTGGATATGGTTGTCAAGCATTGCCGCGAGAAGATTGTTTGCAGAGGTGATCGCATGGAAGTCTCCGGTAAAATGGAGATTCAGATCCTCCATCGGGACTACCTGAGCGTACCCGCCGCCGGCAGCGCCGCCCTTGATCCCGAAGCACGGCCCGAGAGAAGGCTCTCTCAGGGCAAGCACTGCGTTTTTGCCGAGCTTTGCCATTGCCTGGCCCAGCCCGATCGAGGTCGTTGTCTTTCCCTCCCCGGCAGGCGTCGGGTTGATCGCAGTCACAAGGACAAACTTCCCGTCCTCCCTGTCTTTGATGCGGTCCCAGAGTTCGTCGGAAAGCTTTGCCTTATATTTTCCGTAAAACTCCAGTTCATCCTCCATGATACCCGCGCGCGCCGCCACGTCCCGGATATGTTCCATTTTTGCTTCCTGAGCGATCTGAATATCTGTCTTCATTTTTTTCCTCCTCTGCACCTTTCTTCTGCGCGTCATTTTATCCTATGACGCTTTGTATTTACTGGTTCTGAAGATACTCTTCAAATTCTTCCTTTGTC
This sequence comes from Candidatus Mediterraneibacter tabaqchaliae, assembly GCA_019120595.1. Classification (GTDB taxonomy): domain Bacteria; phylum Bacillota; class Clostridia; order Lachnospirales; family Lachnospiraceae; genus Mediterraneibacter; species Mediterraneibacter tabaqchaliae. The sequence goes on from DWUV01000010.1 coordinate 557, forward strand.
ATCAGTACTTTTCTGGGCTTTGTGCCCTCCTCCGGGCCTACCACCCCTGCTTCTGCAAGCTGGTCCATGATACGCGCCGCACGGTTGAACCCGATCTTAAACATCCTCTGGAGCATGCCGATGGACGCTTTTTCCTTGTCAATGATCAGTTTTCCCGCCTCGACAAAATATGTATCTCTGTCATCGCCGGCTTCTGTCGGCGCTGCCGCTCCATCGATCGGAATGTTGGAATTCATATGCGCTTCCAGATCATCATTATAGGAAGCGTTTCCATTCTTATTGATAAGGTAATCCACGACATCCTGGACTTCCTTGTCGGAAACGAAGGACCCCTGTACACGCACCGGCTTCGGATAACCGGACGGGTAAAAGAGCATGTCGCCTTTCCCGAGCAGTTTCTCTGCACCATTCATATCAATGATCGTCCTGGAATCTACTCCTGAAGATACGGAAAAAGCGATCCTTGACGGCATATTCGCCTTGATCAGTCCTGTGATCACATTGACCGACGGTCTCTGCGTGGCGAGGATCAGATGCAGCCCCGCAGCCCTGGCAAGCTGTGCCAGCCGGCAGATCGCGCCCTCTACTTCTCCCGGAGCGACCATCATCAGGTCCGCAAGCTCATCGATAATGATCACGATCTGAGGCAGCTTTTTCTTTATCTCCTCTCCGGTCTCACCCTTTTCAACCCTGGCGTTAAATCCTTTCAGGTCTCTCACATTATATTCCGCGAACAGCTTATACCGCTTTTCCATCTCCGCCACAGCCCAGTTCAGCGCGCCGGCTGCTTTTTTCGGATCTGTGACTACCGGGATCATCAGGTGCGGGATCCCATTATAGACACTCAGCTCCACAACCTTCGGATCCACCAGGATCAGCCTCACTTCATCCGGATCCGACTTGTAGATAATGCTCATGATCAGCGTGTTGATGCACACGGATTTTCCCGACCCTGTCGCCCCCGCCACAAGGAGATGGGGCATCTTGGCAATATCCGCCACGACCACTTTTCCGGCGATATCCTTTCCGACCGCAAAAGTGATCGGAGATCTGCTGTTCCTGAATTCCGCTGATTCCAGAAGGTCTCTCAGCATGACCGCCGTGTTCTCGCTGTTGGGCACCTCGATGCCGACGGCAGCCTTCCCCGGGATGGGCGCCTCGATCCTCAGGTCCGCCACTGCCAGGTTCAGCTTGATATCGTCTGCCAGCCCCACGATCTTGCTCACTTTCACGCCCTGTTCCGGCTGGAGTTCATATCTCGTGACAGAAGGCCCGCAGCTTGCGTTTGTCACATGCACGCCCACTCCAAAGTTCTGGAGCGTCTGCTCCAGTTTCAGGGCTGTCGCCCGCAGATGCGCGTCTGAGTCTCCTCCTGTCTTCTTTCCTCTTTTCAGCAGTGAGAGAGGCGGCGTATGGTACACGGGCATTTGCCTTTCCTGCCCCATCTCTGCCGCGGCCGCGACTTTCTCCGTCTCCGCCGCCACTTCAGCCGTATCCTCCGCCCTGCTGCGGCTTCGTCTTCTCCTGATGCCTTCTTCCGCGCCCGCTGTTCCCGCGCCGGCTGCTTCCGCGCCCGGTCCTTCTCCGGATCCCGTGGGCCCGCTGTCCGCATGCGCGTCGGCAGTCCCTTCCCGGCTTTCCTGACCGCTGTTTTCCCGGTCAGACGGTGACGCAAAGGGATCCGGCATATCCTGCCCCTGGCTGTCCGCGCGGTTGATCACAAAACTGTCCATAAAGGATCCGCCCGGATCTGTCTCTGCGTTGTCTTGCATATCGTCCGGCGTGATCTCATAAATCTCCGGCGAACGTCTCTTTCCCCTTCCTGCTTTCTTTGTCTCCTGCTGCTCCGGCTGTTCCGGCACAAGCGTCGTCGCAAAAGAGACACCGGATACTTTCCGGTCTTTTCTCTTCCCGCCCGCTGTGCCCTGCTCTGCTTTCCCTGCGGCTCTTTCCCGCGCCTCTTCCCGCTGGCGCGCCCGGATCACCGCTGTCTCCTGATGCTTTTTCCTTGCCTCTTCATATGCCCTTTTGCTCTGGCGTCCGAGAGGCGCCAGCAGGGTCTTCTCCGTGATCAGGATCCCGCAGATCACGGAAAGCACGAACAGCACCACATACGTCCCGATCTCTCCGATGAGAGGACAGAGCAGGCTGATGACACATCCCCCTGCCAGCCCTCCGGCATTGTGGTACCTGCTGGACTCTCTGTAATAGGAAAGAAGAGAAGCTCCCGGTGTATAGGAGTGAAAGATCAGCTCCAGTATAGCGGAAAGCAGCAGGATCAGTACAGCTCCCGCCGCGATCTTTACATAAGCATGCGCATTTCCTCTGTTGGATATCAGAAACGCAGTGAGCCCAAACAGGGCAAACGGCAGCAAATATGCCATAAACCCAAAAATCCCGAACAAAACTGATGAGACCGCCTCCCCCGCAGTCCCCCCAAGCCCGAAATTGCTCAGCACCAGAAGGATACAAACTGCCAGCATGGCGAGTATGATGATCTCCCCCCGGATCTCTGTATTCTGCTGGTCTTTCTTTGGCCTGCTCTTTGTGCTTTTCCTGCGTTTTGTCTGTCTGGCAGCCATACAATTCCCCCTTGACAATTAAACATACTGTCTCTAGTATAGCATCATTTGAAAATCATGTCATTATTTTTTTCCGTAACAGTTCAGCCATCGGCTGTGCGGGCGAGAAAAGCATGCTCGCATGCTTTTTCGGCCGGGCAGCCTGATGAGCTGAGCGCCCGTTAATGAGGAAAACAGCGGCGGCAGCCGTAATTAGCACGTCAGTGCGGTTTTCCGAATGGCGCGGCTGAACTGTTACTTCTCTCCTCGATCATCTCGTGCAGCTTGGCAAACGCCTGGCTGATCCCTCCCACTTCATCGATCAGCCCCTCTCTCACCGCTTCCTCACCTTCCAGCATTGTGCCCACATCTTTTACAAGCTGGGTAGAATCCAGCATCAGCTCCAGCAGCCTCTCCTGGGATATCCGGGAATGGGATGAGATAAACCGGGCGATGCGGTCCTGCGTCTTCTCCATATTCCGGTAACTCTGGATCACTCCGATGAACATTCCTGTAGACCGCACGGGATGCACGATCATCGTCCCTGTCGGCACGATAAAGGAATAATCCGCTGACACTGCCAGAGGCCCGCCGATCGAATGGCTGCCGCCCAGCACAAGGGAAACCGTGGGTTTGCTCAGGGATGCAATCATCTCCGCGATCGCCAGCCCTGCTTCCACATCCCCGCCCAGCGTGTTCAAAAGAATGAGCACTCCTTCTGTCCGGTCATCCTCCTCCGCCTCAGCAAGCCTGGGCAGAAGATGTTCATACTTCGTGGCCTTCGTATTTCCAGATACCGCCTCGTGCCCCTCGATCTCGCCGATGATCGTCAGGAGCTGTATCCCGTGCCTGGAATGCCCGTTTCCGAGATCCAGCGTGCCCATCTCCCTGATCTCCGTATTCTCCTCGTTCCTCTCCTTCTGTGAATCCTCCCGGGATGCTCTGTCTTCCATCTGTATATACCTCCTCAATGATCCATCAGGACTAGTATCCGGAAAAAGAGATTTTTTATACAGGAAATCAGGATTTGTGGGGGAACCAGCCGATGGCTAAACGTCCGAAAACCGCCGATGTGATCGAGGACGTTTTCGCGGCGGGCAGGGATATGGCTCAGGTTCCGGTTCCGTAATCTGGGAAAGACATAAAAAGAATGGGATACGGCTAAGAACAATTCCAAAGCGGAAGATTCGCCTGCGGCTCAGGCATCCGCTTTGAAATTAACGCCGCATCCCATTCTTTTAAGTCTTTCCATCAGATTACTCCAAGTCACCGTCGCCATATCCCTGCCCGTCGCGAAAGGTGCATCAAAGGGGCGGTTTTCTGCGTGCATCCGGTCGGAAGGTCCCCACAGTCAAATGCGGGATTTCGAAACGGGACGAAAAGGGAGCTTCAGCGGCAAAATGGATTTTTTTCCACCGGGAGATCCGGCGGACTTCCGGGAGAGGGTTAGCCGTCCGATTTGGCGCAGCGGGCTGCGCCGCTGTGTCTCTCTGTTGTGAGTTTCTGCTGGCTGGGAAAGGGTTATCCTTTGACGAAAAAGTTCCCCTTTCGCAGCATTTTTAAAACGCTGCATTTGCTGGGGACCTTCCATTTTGAGCTAAACCAGAAAACAGCGGAGCGCCTTTTCGAAAACCCTTCAGCGCGGGGAGATGGGTGGTTGAGGCGACTTCGGAATGAGGCTTGGAAAAAGTAGGGATCAGGGGACACGCGTTGGGAGCAGAAGAGAGGTTGTCTGAGGCGGAGCCGAGTTCCTCTCTTCTGCTCCCTGTTTTTAGCGTGTCCCCTGATCCCGTAGTTTTTCCTGCCTCATGGAGCGGAGCCGATGCCAGCCATCTCCCCGCGCTGAATCTGCCTTGGATATACATGCTCCGAGGTTTTCGGACGCTTTACTCTGACAGCAGCTCCCCCGCAGATACAGATTTACAGCCGCTTTGCGATCGCTTTGATAAATCCTTCGCTGTTGAGCACTGTCGGGTTTTCGATCGTGGTGATCAGCGCCAGGTCTTTTGTCATCTCGCCTGCCTCGAT
>DWUV01000102.1 GCA_019120595.1 Candidatus Mediterraneibacter tabaqchaliae
CGCTCTCTACCGCAGGACTAACGGGGAGCAGATGCCGGAGTACACACCGGATTTTGTAAAGCTGGCGGAGAGCTACGGTGCGAAAGGGATCCGCGTGACAAAGAAAGAAGAAATCGCCGCGGCGTTTGCGGCGGCAAAGGCAGAGACAAAGGTCCCGACATTGATCGAATTTATCATAGATCCCGAAGATTTAGTCTATCCGATGATCCAGCCCGGCGGCACGCTGGAAGAGATGATCATGGACTGCTGATGGAAAGGAGAGCGTAAGAATGGATAACGGCATGAAAAAGAGATGGATCTCTCTCTATGTGGAGAACCAGGTGGGCGTACTTTCGAAGATATCAGGGCTTTTTTCCGGGAAATCTTACAACCTGGACAGCCTGACCGTGGGAACGACAGAGGATCCCACAGTCTCCAGGATGACCATCGCCACGGTCAGCGACGACGAGACATTTGAGCAGATCAAAAAACAGCTGAACCGTATGGTAGAGGTCATAAAGGTCATTGACTTTACGGATATCTTCGTGAGGATGAAGGAAATCCTCTATGTAAAAGTATTTAACTGTACGCCGGCGGCGAAAGTAGAAGTCTTCCAGATCGCGGAGACATTTAAGGCAAAGGTCATCGATTACGGGCGGGACAGCGTACTCGTGGAGTTCGTGCAGACAGCCACAAAGAATGACGCGGTCGTGAAGCTGATGAAGGAAGAATTCAAACGGATCGAGGTCGTAAGAGGCGGAAGCGTGGGCATTGAGTCCATCAGTATGATGGAAAGGTAAAAAACAGAGCACACTCTTGATTTTTCTTAAGCACAGTATTATAATGGCACCAGAACAAATGAAAGGCCTGTTTTGACCGGAGGAATGGAGGATTCACAATGGAGAAGAAAAATATTGACTGGGAAAATCTCGGGTTTGGCTATATACAGACAGACAAGAGATATGTGTCGAACTATAAAGATGGAAAGTGGGATGAAGGAGCGCTTACCGATGACGCGAACATTACGATGAATGAATGCGCGGGCGTGCTCCAGTATGCGCAGACCGTCTTTGAAGGAATGAAGGCATACACAACGGAAGACGGGCGTATTGTTACCTTCCGCCCGGACCTCAACGCGGCGCGTATGGTAGATTCCGCGAAGCGCCTGGAGATGCCGGTATTCCCGGAAGACCGTTTCGTGGACGCGGTAGTGCAGACAGTAAAGGCAAATGCAGCGTATGTGCCGCCCTATGGTTCCGGCGCGACCCTGTATATCAGACCGTACATGTTCGGCATCAACCCTGTTATCGGAGTGAAGCCTGCGGATGAGTATCAGTTCCGTGTCTTCACGACTCCGGTGGGACCGTACTTCAAAGGCGGGGCAAAGCCCATCACGATCTGCGTCTCAGACTTTGACCGCGCGGCGCCGCACGGCACAGGCCACATCAAGGCGGGACTCAACTATGCGATGAGCCTCCACGCGATCGTAACAGCGCATGCAAACGGCTTTGATGAAAATATGTACCTGGATTCCGCGACAAGGACAAAAGTGGAGGAGACCGGCGGGGCGAACTTTATCTTTGTGACAAAGGACAATAAGATCGTCACTCCGCATTCCAACACGATCCTTCCGTCCATTACAAGAAGATCCATCATGTATGTCGCTGAGCACTATCTCGGACTGGAAGTCGAGGAGAGAGACGTTTACTTCGATGAAGTAAAAGACTTCGCGGAGTGCGGACTGTGCGGGACAGCGGCAGTGATCTCTCCGGTCGGCAAAGTGGTGGACCACGGCAAAGAGATCTGCTTCCCGAGCGGGATGGAGAAGATGGGACCGGTTACGCAGAAGCTGTATGATACGCTGACAGGCATCCAGATGGGACACATCGAGGCTCCGGAAGGATGGCTTAAGGTGATCAGGTAGAAAAAGGTATATTCTTTGATAAAAAATATCAGGCAAGGCGTCTGTCATCAATGCTCACAGAGCAGTATGGCAGACGCCTTTTCAAGTACATGGAGGTTTAGAGGAAAAGAACTGTAAAGTAAAAAGATTCCACAAGAAAGAGTAAATTCTCTCTCTCTTGTTTTTCTGCAAATTAGTATAAAATATGAATAAAAATAGATAATTGGAGGAAACGGGATGAGAAAAGGAAGAATGTGGAAGACTGCGGTTTCTGTTGCCATGGCTGCAGTGCTGGGGGTATCGTTGATCACGCCGTTTGTAATATCAGAAAAAGTCCAAGCGGCAGAGTCGGTGGAGAACATCTCTGAGGAGAGGGAAATTTCATTTAATAAAGGATGGAAATTCTTCCTGGAAACAGATGGCAGTATTGACGCTTCGGGGAAAGAGTATGATGATTCAGCGTGGAGAGATGTAGATCTGCCGCATGATTACAGTATTGAACAGGATTTTGATCCGAATTCTCCCGGAACGGCGAACGGGGGATACTTAAACGGTGGGACCGGCTGGTACCGGAAACATTTTGTCCTCCCTAAAGAAATGGAAGGAAAGAGGATTTCGATTTCATTTGGCGGAGTTTATATGGACAGTACAGTCTATATAAATGGAAGGATGGTGGGCAACTATCCATATGGATATTCACCGTTTGCGTATGATATTACGGATTATGTGACAGCGGATGGAGTAACAGAGAATGTGATCTCGGTAAAGGTCAATCACCAGCAGCCCAGCAGCCGGTGGTATTCAGGAAGCGGGATATACAGAAACGTGGATCTTGTTGTCGCGGATCCTGTCCATGTGGCGCGATATGGAACTTATGTGACAACTCCGGACTTGGAAGACGAGTATGCAAAAGGACGCGCAAAAGTACATGTTGAGACAAAGGTGGAAAATGAGACCGAGAGCGAGGCAGGCGTAAAGGTGAGAACTACTATACTTGACGATGCGGGCAATGTTTTCTGCGAGGCTGTCACAACGGAGGAGATTGCGGTCAGCGCCGGAGAGACAGAGACATTTTCCCAGGATATCGTGACAGGGAAGCCGGAACTCTGGGATACGGAGACACCGGACCTGTACAGCGTGAAAACAGAAGTGATCGTAAAAGATAAAGTGGTAGATACATATGATTCTTCTCTCGGATTCCGCTGGGTGACGATGGATCCGGACGAGGGATTTTACTTGAACAGCGAGTATATGAAACTCCATGGAGTGTGTATGCACCACGATCAGGGTGCACTCGGAGCCGTGGCGAATTACCGCGCGATCGAGAGGCAGATGCAGTCTCTGAAGGAAATGGGAGTCAATGCGATCCGTGTGACACACAACCCGGCTGCGGATGAACTTCTGGAGATCTGTAATAAAGAAGGGCTCCTGGTTATCGATGAGGCGTTTGACTGCTGGGAGAGCGCGAAGCGAAGTAAGGATTATGCAAGATTTTTTAGCCAGACAGCAACGCATCCGGATGCAGAACCGGGAGAAACCTGGGCAGAGTTTGATATTAAGAATATGGTTGACCGAGGTAAGAATGAACCGTGTATTATTATGTGGTCGATCGGTAATGAGATAGTGTATGCTACTGTCGATACAGCGCAAAACCTTGTTGACTGGGTAAAAGAGGTGGATGATACAAGACCTGCAACACAGGGGTTTAATAATTTTATTGACGGTTTCTGGGACAGTGGGATGAAACAGGTAGCAGATGTGACCGGCGTTGTAGGATTTAATTATGGCGAAAAGAGTTATGACGCGGCACATGAAGAATATCCGGACTGGCTTATTATGGGTTCGGAGACATCTTCAGCAGTGCGCAGCAGAGGTTATTACATCAAAGATGATGAAAAGAAGATCCGCAGCAGCTATGATGATGGGGATACTGTGGGCTGGGGACTTTCTGCGGAAGATGCCTGGAAAGCGGACCGCGACCGCAAATTTGTTCTGGGAGAATTTGTGTGGACTGGATATGATTATATAGGTGAACCAAGCCCCTACCATGACCAGTGGCCGGCAAAGAGCTCGTATTTCGGTGTGTTTGATACAGCGGGAATTCCAAAAGATGCATTTTATATCTATCAGAGCCAGTGGGTGGATGTTGACGAGCACCCCATGGTACATCTTCTTCCGCACTGGAATTGGGAGGATGATGACAGCATCAAAACAGATGGAAAGATCAGAGTGCAGGCTTATTCAAATGCGGCGAGCGTGGAATTGTTCCTGAACGGGGAGAGTCTTGGAAAGAAAGAGTTCCTTCAGCTGGAGACTTCTGACGGAAGACCTTACCAGGAAGCGGAAGACGGACATATCTATCTGGAGTGGGAGGTTGAATATAAACCGGGCAGATTGGAGGCTGTTGCAAGAGATACAGATGGGAACGAGATCGCGAGAGATGTAGTTGAGACGACAGGCGACCCGGCAAAGGTGGAACTGACACCGGACCGTCAGGTGATTACTGCTGATGGTTATGATCTGTCATATATTACAGTAGATATCATGGATGCCGATGGCAGAGTTGTGCCGACAGCGTCCAACCAGGTGAATTTCCAGATTTCCGGCAATGGGAGGATTGTCGGAGTAGATAATGGGGATGCCACGGAAGTGACAGACAGCTACAAAGGAAATACAAGGAAAGCGTACAGTGGAAAGGCAATGGTTATTGTACAGTCCACGGAGCAGGAAGGTTCGTTTACTTTGACGGCATCATCAGGCGGGTTGGAAAGCGCAAAGACAACCGTATTTACGGTCGAAGATACCGAAGATAAGAAACTGGCCGGATATGAAACACTTTCGGATATCAAAACAGAAAGAGGTGTCCTTCCGGAACTCCCGGATAAAGTGACCGCGGTATATAGCGATGGGACTATGGAAGAGAGAGCAGTGATCTGGGACGAAATAGATGAGGAGCAGCTGAGTACTCCGGGCATCTTCTACCTGGAAGGTATTGTGGACGGGACTGATGATATCGTGAAAGTCAGGATTATCGTGACAGATGTTGTCGGGATCCGTGATACAGCCGTTGTGACTCAGATTGGCGTCATCCCAGAACTACCGGAAGAAGTGACCGCTGTTTATAATACAGGCCTGGAAAAACAGGTAAAGGTTACATGGGAAGCTGTGTCCGAGGGTATGGTGAGCGAAGAGGGCAGTGTGACTATCGAAGGCACAGTGGAGGGATTATCCTGTAAAGCAAAAGCAAATATCCGTGTGGCAGAAGGTGAGACAACGTTTTCTAGGGATATTGCAAAACGCAGCGGGACCTATCCGATCCCGACTGCTTCCTTTGAGCAGGCAAACGGGAATGACCCGGTAGAGGCGGTCAATAATGGGAAGGTATATTATTCGGCAGGACCGGCGGGTGAAAGATGGATCCCGTGGGGGCATGGCGAACAGAACGAATGGCTGCAGTTGGAATTCGAGGAAGAGCACTATATCGGAAAAGTCGGCCTCGACTTTTGGACAAATCCGGCAGATACGGCAATGGGAACTGCGGACCGGATCACTGTCGAATACAGCCTGGACGGGGCGGCATGGATCCCGGTAGAAAATCAGAGTATCAGTGTGAAAGATGAGTTTGTGACTGACGCGGAGAATGTAATTGAATTTACGCCGGTCAATGCAAGATTTATAAGATGGAATTTCTATTCAGAAGCAGGGCTTGCCCCGGGGATCAGCGAAGTTCATGTATATGAAGGCGAGGCGGAGCTTCCGGTGAACAGCGATGCATCGTTGAAAGATTTGAAAATAGACGGGGTGACAGTCGAAGGTTTTTCTCCGGAGCAGTATTATTATACAGCAGAGCTGGATTATGAGGACGAGATCCCGGAGATTACCGCGGAGGGCGCGGATTATGCAAGTGTGTTTGTTGTCCAGGCTTTGGATGGAGACAGCGCGGCACTGATCTCATCGGTGGCGGAAGACGGAGTTACAAGGTGTGATTATACGGTGCAGTTTACCAGGGCTCTGCCGAAACTGAAAGAGGCTGCTATCTGGATTGAGAATACAGAATTGACGCAGGACGAGATAAAGGATATCCAGATTGAGGCAGTTCTGCAGGATGGCACTGTGCTGAGCGATGACCTGATCCAAGTGGAATATATTCTGGGGGATCCAGGAGTCGCAGAGATCCATGACGGACAGATATATGCGCTTTATCCGGGGACAACTACATTGATGGCATCAGTGACTTATCAGGGAGTTACGGTTGAGACGAATGTTCTTGATATAACCATTAAAGAGAATACTGAGGTTTCTGTGATCACGGGGTATGAAGAAGTGCATGTGACGACAGAAAAAGGTGTAGTTCCAGTCCTGCCGACTGCTATCCGTGCCACTTTTAAGGAAGGGCTACCGAAAAATGTGCCAGTGGTATGGGAATCAGTCACAGTAGAACAGTGTATGGAATATGGCGAATTTGTGGTAAAAGGAACCGTGGAAGGACAGGAACTGCAGCCGGAAGCAGTCGTGCTGGTAAAAGGGGTGACAGGAGTACAGCAGTTTTCAACTGCAGTTCCGGTGGGAACGGTACCGCAGCTTTCAGATAAGGCAAGATTATATTACAGCGACGGCACGACAGGAGAAGCTCAGATTCAGTGGGAACCGCATCCTCAGGAGCTGTTTATGGAAGATGGAAAGATCGTCGCTGTGAAAGGCACGGCGCAGGAGTCGGGGACAGATAACAGCTATGAGACGCAGGCAACTGTAAGAATTACGTCGGACACATATAAAGGCGACAAGTTTACAGGTTATAAAAATGGTTTTTACTGGCCTCTTGGGATCACATCGTTTACAAACAAGGCGGGAAGTTCGGGAGACAGTCCTTCCAAACTGAATGATAATATAGTATCCAGGATCCCGGAGGACAATAACCGCTGGACAAACTGGTCGGACAGCTGGCGTGAAAGTGACTGGGCAGGTATCATATTTGGCCTGGAAGAAGTGACTTACAAATTTATCGATCATCTGGAAGTAGATTTCTACACGGATTATGGAGCAGCGCTTCCAGAAGAGATTGAGGTACAGTACTATGCAGGAGAGTATTTTAATGTGCCGCCGTCTGATCCGGGGCAGGTGACAGAAGACCATCCGGCAGGAAAGGATGAAAACTGGAAATCTGTAAATAATTTAAAGATTCCAGAAGAATTGAGTACGGAAGAAACAAATGTGCTGACATTCGATCCAGTAGAAACATGTGCGATCAGGATCGTGATGCGGGCAGAAGATGGAAAGTGCCTGGCAATTACAGAGATAGCATCCTATGAGAAGCTGGCGGAGATAAAGGATACAGCGGAGCTTGAAAATATCTTTATCAATGGAGAGCCGCTTGAAGGCTTTGACAAGGATAACGAAACCTATACCGTGACAACGCCGGATATACCGGAAATTACGGCAAAAGCATCAGAAAATGGAGCTGTTACAGTCGTCATGCCTGACAAATTTGGAGACAGGGCGCAGATCATAGTGACAGCAGAGGATGGAGTCCAGACAAAGAGCTATCATGTGAAGATCGAGCAGGGAGACGAACAGCAGAAACCAGGAAAGACAACTTTGGAGTATTTCCTGGACCGTGCGAAGGTGTATCTTGAAAATGGTGATGTGGATGGATGTGTGGAATCCGTGCAGAAGATGTTTGTAGAAGCGGTCTCAGAAGGTGAAGCAGTGATGGCGGACGAGAATGCCACGAGAGAGGAAGTGCTGAATGCTGCGATGAAGCTGATGAAGGCGATCCATGCTCTGGATATGAAGGCCGCTGATAAGACGGACCTTGAGATGGCAGTGGAACTGGCAGAGATGATCGATCTGATGAACTATGTGGACGCAGGTCAGAAAGAATTCACAGACGCTCTGGCTGCTGCAAAAGAAGTGCTGTCAGACGGTGATGCTCTGCAGGGTGATGCAGACGAAGCCTGGGACGCACTTGTGGGTGCAATGGAGAATCTAAGGCTGAAAGCGGATAAGGATGCGCTGGAAGACATCTTGAATGAGGTGGAAGATCTGGATCTGAGCCTGTATACAGAAAAGTCGTCAGCAGTGTTCCGCACAGCCCTTGCCAACGCGCAGGCTGTGATGGCGGACGAGACCCTGACGGAAGAGGACCAGAAAACCGTGGATGAAGCAGTACAGGCGCTCATTGACGCAAAAGAGCAGCTTCGTCTTAAAGATGGATCTGGTGGTGAGGAAGACTTTGATAGTGATAATAATTCAGTAGAGAGTGCGGATGTCCCCAAGACTGGGGATACCAGGAAGTGGATTTTGTTAGTCGGAATCATGCTGGTGTCCGCAGGAGCAGTAAGCGTGCTTCGGAAAAAAAGCATGTGATCCAAAAAGCATCGGGCTGCCATGTAGCTATGTCGGAATGGGTGGACTTTGGAACGGAAAAAGAAAGAAGAGACAGAACCGGGAAGGGGATGTCTCTTCTTTGTGAAGAACCGGGATTTTTGTCCTGCGGTATGACAGATCTACTCTCTCTGAAACAAAACTGTGCGTTTCCGCCGATCAGGCTATAGTTGAAACAGCATTGTCGCTATATTAAAATAGATCAATATAGAACATGTGTCAACAAGCGTTGTGATCAGCGGTGAAGCCATGATCGCCGGGTCCAGGCGGACTTTCTTAGCCAGGAGCGGCAGGACGCATCCGATCAGCTTGGAGATGATGACCGTGCCGATCAGAGACAGAGCGATCACCAGGGACAGGGCTGCGTCTTTATACATGATCAGGATCCGCAGTCCGTTCGCCAGTGCGAGCACTACGCTCACGATGAGTGATACCCGGAATTCTTTGAAAATGACCCGGAAGATGTCCTTAAAACGGATCTGATCCAGCGCGATCCCGCGGATGATCAGCGTAGCGCTCTGGGAGCCGCAGTTCCCGCCAGTGTCCATGAGCATGGGGATGAAGGATACCAGGATCGGGACCGCTGCAAAGGCATCCTCATATCTGGTGATGATCGTGCCCGTGATGGTAGCGGAAAACATAAGGATCAGCAGCCATACGATCCGGTGCCGCGCGTGCTCAAATACGGACATTTCAAAATAGTCTTTCTCCCCGGGGCTCATGGCCGCCATCTTCGTGATATCCTCGGTCGCCTCGTCCACCATGACGTCCATGGCATCATCGACTGTGACAATGCCCACCATCAGCCCGTCCTGATCCAGGACGGGGAGAGCGAGCAGGTCGTACCTGGTGAAGAGCCGCGCCACTTCCTCCTGGTCTGTGTGCGTGTTCACGGAGATGATCTCCGTCTCCATCAGGTCGCGGATCAGCAGATCGTCATCGGAGGTCATCAGATCCTTGGCGCTGACGATGCCGACCAGTTTTCTCTTATTCGTAACATAGCAGGTATAGATCGTTTCTTTGTGGATCCCGGTCTCTTTGATATGCGCCATGGACTGGGATACAGTCATTGTCTCCCTGATATCTACATACTCTGTGGTCATGATGCTCCCGGCGCTGTCGTCGGGATAATTCAGGAGCTGGTTGATCAGCTTCCGGTCCGGCGCGCTGACCGTGTCCAGGATACGGTTTACCAGATTTGCCGGAAGTTCTTCGAGAAGATCCACAGTATCGTCCATGTACAGGTCATCCAGCAGCTCTTTTAACTCTTTCTCCGAAAAGATCTCCACAAGGTATGTCTGCATGGAAGTCTCCATGTTGGAAAATACTTCCGCTGCCTTATCCTTCGGGATGAGGCGGAAGGCGAGAGCCAGCTCGCGGTCATCGAGTTCCGAGAGCAGTGAGGCTATGTCCACTTCGTTCATTACATCCAAAATACTCCTCACAGCTTTGAACTGACGCTGCTGGAGAAGTTTTACAAAAAGTTCTCTGTTCATGATAAGTACCTCTCTTTATGTAATTTTCGTCTTGTAAGCTGCACAAATGACAACCGGCGCCAGAGTCCATAACCTCACCTCCTTTTTGATCGGTATGTGCGGATCCCCACGTTCCTGATATGACAGGGTAAGAAGATGTGACGGGAAAGATAACGCGAAAGGAAAATATACTGCAAAAGAAAAAGCCCTGTCACTGCCTGAACAATGACGGAGCCATAGAGTTTCTAAATAAAACCATGCCCAATACGGACCATGCATCGTTCAAGCTTTAGCATCACAGGGCATATCAATTGCATTAGGCTGCGCCTTCACGACGCGGCCTGCTGACCATCTAACCGTGTCTCCACGGTCCCGCGGCAGCAATCTTCGGGATAAAAAGCCCAATCCCTGTGGTAACCTCACCTACCGAAATAATATGTTTTTTACGTGCTATATTGTAGTTCAAGAGCCGAGGAAAGTCAAGGAAAATCGGTACGCTGAAAAATGCCGGATTCACAGCTTAGAATCGCCAAAGAAAGAGGTGTAAAACCGAGTGAAATCTGTTATAATCAAATCTGTAGGTAAGGATCACAGATCCCATGCATACCTGCGTAAAATCAGATAGAAAAGAGGAAAGACAATGGAGTATAAGATTACAGGCTATAAGCCGGAAAAGTTATTCCACTTTTTTGAGGAGATCAGCGCGATCCCGAGAGGTTCGGGAAATGAGAAAGGGATCAGCGACTATCTCGTTAAATTTGCAGAAGACAGAGGACTCTGGGTACACCAGGATGAGGCGCACAATGTCATCATCAAAAAGGCAGGGAGCAAAGGAGCGGAGGACAAGGCTCCGGTCATGCTCCAGGGACATCTCGACATGGTGTGCGACAAGCGCGCGGGCGTGGAGCATGATTTTGAGAAGGACGGGATCGACCTGGTCGTAAAAGACGGCGTCCTCTGGGCGAACGGCACGACGCTCGGTTCGGATAACGGCGTGGCGGTTGCCCTGATGATGATGGTGCTGGATGATGAAGAGCTTCAGCATCCGCCGGTGGAATGTGTATTTACGACAGAAGAGGAAGTCGGACTCAACGGCGCCCAGGCTCTGGACAAATCCCTGATCACAGCCCGCACGATGATCAACATGGACTCTGAGGAAGAGGGCGTGGCAACAATCAGCTGTGCAGGCGGCCTTCGCATTCAGTTTACAAGACCGGTCAAGAGAGAGGCAGCTGAGGGAAGCCTTGTATCCATTAAGATCGAGGGGCTTCTCGGAGGACATTCCGGTATGGATATCAGCAAGGAGAGACAGAATGCAAACCTGCTGATGGCGCGCATGGCGGATCATCTGATGAGGAATACAGACGGAAAGCTCGTAAGCTTTGCCGGAGGGACGAAGGACAACGCGATCACAAGGGAGTGCGAGGCGTCTCTGATCTATGCGGACAAAGCAGAAGCAGAGAAGGCAGAGAAACTCGCATGCGCGCTGGCAAAGGATATGGCAGATGAGATCACCCCTTATGAGCCGGATTTCGCCTGTGAGATCTCAGTGGAAGACGGGAGAAGCGCATCAGCAATCCCGCAGGAGGATGCAAAGGCATTTGTGAGCGCGATCCGTCTTACGCCAAACGGAGTGTTCAGCCGCAATCTCCACATGGACGGATTTGTGGTGACTTCTTCCAATATCGGTGTGACAAGGGCAGATGAGGATGAGCTTGTCTTTGTCGTATCCCCGCGTTCTTCTGTGGCGTCTCTTCAGGAAGATACGAAGGCGCGCTTCCAGACTCTGGCGGATACATTCGGCTTCACGGCGGAGTACAGCGGAGAATATCCGGGATGGAGCTACGCGGAGGAGTCCGGGATCCGCGAGGTATTCCTGGAGAGCTACCGTGAACTTTTCGGCAAAGAGCTGAAACTGGAAGCGATCCACGCAGGACTGGAGTGCGGACTTTTCACAGAAGCAGTCCCGGGACTTGACGCGATCGCAGTGGGCCCGACATTGTATGACGTGCACACACCGGACGAGCATGTGCCGCTGGATTCCTTTGAGCGTTTCTATGAACTGCTCAAGGATGTGCTGGCGAGACTGGCAGCGTAGATATCTGATAGATAGTCACAGTTGAATAGCAGAAGAAATATTTTTAGGACAGCAAAAATAAGAGCAGCATCAGACCGGTGCTGCTCTTTGTCACAGGAGGAAATCTAAATCCATGGGAGAATTTTATGCACAGCTGGCAAAAGCGATCAAGGAAGGGCGGGGAGATATCTGGACAGAGACAGTCCTTGAAGGAGCGCATGCAGGGGAGAAGCGGCTGATCGCCGGCCCTGATGCCTGCGGCGCGCCTGTCCGTGTGTATCGGGAGCGTGTCAGGCGCGCGCCGAAACTGGTCATCTGCGGGGCAGGGCATGTGTCCATGCCCATTATCCGTCTGGGAAAGATGCTTGGCTTTACAGTGACTGTTCTGGAAGATCGCCCGAAGTTCGCGGACAATGCAAGGGCAGCAGGCGCGGATCATGTCCTCTGCGAGACGTTCCGGGAAGGACTTTTACAGATCCAGGGAGATTCTGATACCTGGTTCGTGATCGTGACCAGAGGTCACCGCTATGATTCGGAATGTCTGGAAGCGATACTGGGAAAAGAATCCGCATACGTGGGCATGATGGGCAGCAGGCGGAGAGTGGCTGCCGTGAAAGACCAGCTCGCGCAGAACGGTGTGGATCCGGAAAAACTTGACAGCGTGCACACCCCCATAGGGCTGAAGATCAGTGCGGAGACGCCGGAGGAGATCGCGGTTTCCATCATGGCGGAGATCATCCGGATCAAGAACGGCAGAGAGCGGGGCAGCGGATATTCCGAAGAACTTCTGGAAGCGCTGACAGAAGGGAAACAGAAGGCGGTCCTTGCGACGATCATTTCCCGAAAGGGCTCAGCTCCCCGGGGAGTGGGGACGAAGATGCTGGTCCGGGAGGACGGCAGCACTGTGGATACGATCGGCGGCGGATGTGTGGAGAGCGAGATCATCCGAAAAGCGCTCCTTATGATGCGTATGGGGAAGCCGTTATTTCAGGTGTGCAGGCAGGACCTGACAATGGAAGCCGCGGAGGATGAAGGGATGGTCTGCGGCGGAGTCGTAGAAGTGATGCTGGAACTTTTGGGTGAAGAAAGAGAAAGGGGGGATTCTCCTGCGGTGTGAGCAGGGGAATCCCCTCTTCCCTTGCGGTCCGATGGAAAAGGCACAGTCAAAACGGAATGATTATTCTTTCTTCCTGAGCGCGATCACTGCTCCTGCGGCCGCCAGCATTGCTACGGATAGCAGGATCCAGCTGCTTCCGTCTCCGGTCTTCGGGGTGTCCGCGCCTGCTTTTGAGCCGCCCGCTTTGCTGATGTCGGCATCTTGCCTGCCGCTGCCGGAGCTGCCGGTATTTTCCGGACCGGCATCAGCATCGGGATTATCATCAGCGTCGGGACTGTCATTGCTGCCGGGAGCGTTATCGCTGCCGGGTTCAGACTTAAGCTGCAGTTGTTCTTTCGCATCACTGAGTGCCTGCACTGCATTGTCTACGGTTTCCTGCTCTTTATCCGTCAGTGTCCCGTCTGCCATCACGGCCTGCGCATTGGCAAGCGCTATGCGGAACACGGCTGCCGACTCTTCTGTATACCGGCTCAGATCCAGGCTTTCCGCTTTATTCAGGATACCTTCCAGCACAGACTTGTCTGCTTTCAGCCTTAAATTCTCCATCGCTGTCACAAGAGCATCCCAGGCTTTGTCAGCATCTTCCTGAAATGCGTCTCCGTCTGAGAGCACTGCCTCTGCCGCTGCAAGAGCATCTGTAAATGCCTTCTGACCCGCATCCGTGTAATCAGCCAGGTCGATCATCTCTGCCAGCTCAACTGCCATCTCAAGATCGGTCTTGTCAGCGGACCTCATATCCAGCGCATGGATCGCTTTCATCAGTTTCAGGGCAGCATTCAGTACCTCTTCTTTTACAGCATCCTCATCTGACATCACTGCTTTCCCTTCCGCGACTGCTTCTGCGAACAGCTTCTGTACAGATTCCACACAGCTGTCCACATCGCCGTTTTCAAGATGCTTTTCAGCCTGGTTCAGGAAGTACTCCAGAGTCGCTTTTCCGGTGGTCTGCTCTGCAGGAGGAATATCCGGATCCTCTGTCAGAAGGTCTGTGTACACATATTCTACGGTAATCTTGTCCTTACCGAATATGCCGGAAGCCTGAGCCGGAGTTCCGGTCAGTTCATAGCCCAGTTCTTCCATCTTATCCATTGCGGATGTGGTATATGCCTCGCCTTCTGTGCCGTAAATATATTCGGTCGGAGCCGCGATCGATCCTGACGTCGTGACATGGCGTATCTCGACAGCGCATTCATTGGGAGCGATGTCGGCACGCGCATCACCCCGGGCAATCCCGATCTCTCTTGCGGCCTCATAGATCAGGCTGATCTCGTGGTCTGTCTGGATCCCCTGATCTGACGGAGGTACATTGATGACCAGGGTGTTGTCCTGCCGCTGATATTTGTCATACCAGTTTTTGATCTGGTCCGCATTGACGCGCAGTGTGTTTTCCGAGCTGTTTGTGTTCCAGAACCATCCGTTCCCGATGATAAAGGTTCCCTCAAAGGGCAGATAATAATTCTCGCCCTGATAGGTGAATACCTTCGGGTCGCCGGACTCGGATGTATCTCTGCCGTCGTACAGTTTAAAGTCAGAAGGGAAGTTGACGATTTCTTCTCCTCCCTGGAGAGATGCGATGTCGCGGTCGCCCAGTGTCAGATTTACAGACATCTGGCAACCCGGCTGATAGCGTTTGACCATGTCATAGATCCTCTCGTATTCCCAGCGTTCGGTATCCTTGACCCAGCCGCCGTCGATCCAAAGTTCACAGATGTCGCCGTAGTTTGTCATCAGTTCTTCGATCTGATTGTACGCAAAGTCTGTATATGCCTGATCCCAGGCGCGCTCATCCACATAGTTTGATTTCGGGTGCGTTTGTTCCCAGTTCATATCCCAGATGGAATAGTAGAGTCCCAGCCTGATGCCATATTTGTGGCAAGCTTCAGCAAGTGCTTCTACAACATCAAAGTCAACACCTTCATGTCCACAGTTCGTTACTTTGTGTTCGCTGTACTGTGTGTCAAACATTGCGAAACCATCATGATGCTTCGTGATCAGGACAATATAATTCATACCTGCTTCCCAGGCGGTTTTTGCCCATTGTTCGGGATCGTAGGTCTCGGGATTCGGATTGAATACAGATGGATCTTCGCTGCCTGAGCCCCATTCGTTATTTGTAAATGTATTAACTCCGTAGTGGATAAACATTCCGTATCCGAGCTCTTGTTTTCTGAGCTGATAAGTGTTGGCTGCTTCGCTGGGGATTGGCTTGATCCAATTGGGATCGATCGGACGTTTGTCAGTAATATAAGTAGTTTCGATTGCGTCAGCATCATTGTACAGACCGATCTCATCCAGGTTCAGCTCATTACCGGTCATCGTGATGCGGACATACTGCTTTGTGACTTCCCCTCCCACCAGGCTGCTTGTGGAGGGAATGTGTTCCGCGTCCATCCTCCAGTCTTCCCAGCTGGTTCCATTGTCAGATACCTGCGCATCGATCATCTGGATGCGTCCGGAGTAAGCGGGAGTTTCAAAGAGGATCAGCTGGTTAAAGGTTTTTGGTTCGCCCAGATCCAGTGTGATCTCAAATGTAAATCCATCCTCTTCGGTCCGGGAAGACCACCTTGTGCCCAGATTTCCGTCCACGGCGAACTCTGCTCCGTAGCTGTCCTGGTCGTAGGATCCCTCATAAGTGCTGTTGGCTGTTGCGGAGGCGTTCAGTGCCAGATTTTCACCAAGCGGCTCCAATTGATCCATGGCATTGCTTAATATGGCGGCAGTGTCATTGATCTGTCCGTCCAGCATGTTTTCGTTATTGTATACTGTGTTCGCACTGGCAAGCGCAATAGTGAATTCTCTGGAAGTCTGGACTTTGTAGAGGCGTGTGTCTATGGCTTCGGCTTCTGCGATCAGTGCGCCCAGTTTATCCCGGGCAGTATCTTCGCCGCGGTTGTAGAATTCTACTTCATTAATATTGATCTCAGTCTGTCCGCCGTCGATCACAAGCCGGACATGAGAAGTGGTCAGTGTCTCGCTGAGTACAAGCTCTTCGTCGTAGATCCCATTGCTGTCTAAGTCAGAGAAAGACTGTACATCTGTCCATGTGCCCTCTTCGCCGGTATCAGAAGTCTGGACCGTGACTGAGACCATGCGGGGACCGTAAGTCTGGGTCTCATAGATCTTGATGCAGTTAAAGGATACTGTTTTGTCAAAATCTGCCTGAAGCCAGCATTCGCCAGCTCCCTTTGCCGCCCACTGGGTGGACAGGTCTCCGTCCATGGCATGTCCCTCATAGCCTTCATAAGAGAGACTTTCAGAGAAAGTCCCGCCGCTGATATCGACCTTTTCCATTTCAGCGGCGGATACATGCGCGGGAAGGAGCGGGACAGCGGCAGTGACTGTCAGAGCGGCAGCCATTGCCGCTGAGAGCGACTTTAAATAGTGCGTCTTCATCCTGTTTTACCTCCTTTTTTGAAAAAATATGTCATATATAAGTATAATATCATACATTTTTGACTAGAAATTGTAATATCGTGTATTTATATGGTAAAATATTCACTTTTATTTTAAAATATCATCAAAAAATACCAGGCAAATAAAAATAACTTTGTGAAAAAGGCACAAATATAATGGCTGTTTGTGTTGACACGTTTTTTACCTGGTGTTACCATAATTACATAGAGAAAATCATCACGTACTTATATAGGTTCATAATCGGTTGAACGTCTCTACCAGCCGCCGGAAACGGCTGACTATAAGTATGCGGGCGGCGGAGCGCGCCGGTCTGCATATGAGATAGGAGAGAGGAGAAAGACCGATGAATGGACCTGTTTTTATTTTAAGAGGAAATATCGTATACAGTAAGGATCAGAATGAACTGAACATATGTGAGCACGGATACCTGGTCTGCCGGGACGGGCAGGTTGAGGGAGTGTACCGGACGCTTCCGTTCAGGCTGGGCGGCAATCCGATCCATGATCACGGGGACTGCCTGATCATACCGGGACTGGTTGACCTGCATATCCACGCGCCCCAGTATTCCTTCCGGGGGCTTGGGATGGATATGGAGCTTTTGGAATGGCTGGAGACAAATACATTCCCGGAGGAGGCGAAATACGAGTCGCTGGAGTACGCGCGGAAGGCGTATCAGATCTTTGCCGACAATATGAGAAGGAGCGCGACCACAAGAGCCTGTATATTCGGGACTGTGCACAGGCCGGCGACGCTGCTTTTGATGGATATGATGGAAAAGACCGGTCTGGATACCATGATCGGGAAAGTCAACATGGACCGGAACTGCCCGGACTATATTATAGAAGAGACGGAGGAATCCGCCGGGGAGACTTTGGAGTGGATCAAAGATGTGCTGCACAGGAAGTATAAAAATACCCGTCCCATCCTGACGCCCAGGTTCACTCCGAGCTGCACGGATGAGCTGATGGAAGAGCTGAAGAAGCTGCAGATGCGTTACGGGCTGCCTCTCCAGTCCCATCTCTCGGAAAATCAGGGAGAGATCGCATGGGTAAAGGAGCTCTGCCCCTGGGCGGAATTTTATGGGGACGCGTACGACCGGTTCGGGCTCTTCGGCGCGGACTGCCCGACCGTGATGGCGCACTGTGTGTACAGCGATGAGAGGGAGATTGAAAGGATGAAGGAGAACGGCGTTTTCATCGCCCACTGCCCGGAGTCCAACATGAATGTCTCCTCGGGCATCGCGCCGGTGCGTACATTCCTGGAGCAGGGGCTTCACGTTGGGATCGGGAGCGACGTGGCGGGAGGCTCCACGGAGAACCTGTTCCGCGCCATGGCGCATGCGGTCCAGTCCTCAAAGCTGAGATGGCGGCTGACGGATGACAGCCTGGAAGCGCTGACCGCAGAGGAGGTGTTCTACATGGCGACAAAGGACGGCGGCGCTTTCTTCGGAAAGGTGGGGAGCTTTGAGAAAGGGGATGAATTTGACGCAGTCGTGCTGGATGATTCCCGGCTTAAGCACCCGCAGCCGCTGGATGTCAGGAGCAGGCTGGAGAGGATGATCTATCTGGCGGACGAGCGGGAGATCCGCGCGAAGTATGTAAAAGGAAAAGAAATCGACCTTACTTAGAACGGAGGTGAGATTTATGGAGGAGAGAAGAGCAGAGAGAACGGAGGCAGCTGAAAGAGAAAAGCCGATAAAAAAGGCTTTGGAACGGGAGCATGCAGTCGGGAAGAGCGTAAAGAGAGTGGATGCTTTTGAAAAGGTGACAGGGCGGGCAAAATACACGGACGACCTGTGCGGCCGCGATGCGTATGTGGCAAAGGTCATGCATTCCACGATCGCCCACGGATATGTGAAGTCCATTGATACATCTGAAGCGGAGAAGATCCCCGGAGTTATAAAGATCGTGACCTGCTTTGACGTGCCGGAATATTATTATCCGACGGCAGGGCATCCGTGGTCAACGGAAGAGGCGCACCAGGATGTGGCGGACCGGCTCCTGCTGGTAAAGCACGTCAGGTATTACGGGGACGACATTGCGGCAGTGGTGGCGGAGAATGAGGTCGCTGCCGCGCAGGCGGTGCGCGCCCTGAAAGCGGAGTATGAGGAGCTGCCCTTTGTGCTGGATGTGCAGAAAGCGATGGGGGACGGCGCGCCTCAGCTTCATGAAAAGTACCCGCATAATATCCTGGCCCACACATCCATACGGAACGGAGATTATGGGGCGGCGATCAGAGAGCCGGGGCTTACAAAAGTGGAAGGCTGGTACGAGACGCCCACGGTCCAGCACTGCCATATCGAGAATCCGGTCTGTTACGCTTATATGGAGCAGGGGCGGATCGTAGTCGTGACGTCCACCCAGCTCCCTCATATCTGCCGGAGGATCGTGGGGCAGGCGCTCGGGATCCCCTGGGGGCAGGTAAGAGTCATAAAGCCTTACATAGGCGGCGGGTTCGGAAATAAGCAGGATATCCTCTATGAACCGCTGTGCGCCTACCTCTGCACTCAGGTGGGCGGAAGGACAGTGAAGCTGGACACTTCCCGGGAGGAGACCTTCGTATCTACAAGAGTCCGACATGCGATTCGGTTCCACATCATCTCCTATGTACGCCCGGACGGGACTTACGCGGCGCGGAAATTTGAGAGCTTCTCAGACCAGGGGGCGTACGCATCCCACGGACACAGCATTGCGGCGAAAGGCATGGGATGCTTCCCACAGTTATATCCCTGCCCGAATATCGAGGCGGATACATATACGGTTTTTACAAATAAATCAACAGCAGGCGCTATGAGAGGGTATGGGATCCCGCAGGCAATGTTTGCAATGGAAAGCCATACAGAGGATGTGGCACGCACCATGGGGATTCCGTCCTGCGAATTTCGGATGAAAAATGTCATGCCCAAAGGATATCAGGATCATTTCTCAAAGAATGTAAACTATTATGATTCTTTCAGAGAATGCATGGAAAAGGGCAGGAAGGATTTTGACTATGACAGAAAGCTGAGAGAATATGCCCATCAGACAGGAGATATCCGGAAGGGAGTCGGGATGGCAGTCTTCTGGTATAACACCGGAGTGTGGCCGATCTCGCTGGAAACGTCCGCGTGCAGGATGGTGTTGAATCAGGACGGGAGCATCCAGGTGCAGGTCGGGGAGACGGAGATCGGGCAGGGCGCGGATACAGCGTTCGCGCAGATGGCGGCGGAGACGCTTGGGATCCCATTTGAGATGGTGCATGTGATCTCCACCCAGGATACGGATGTGACTCCTTTCGGGACAGGGGCGTACGCCTCCAGGCAGACCTATATGGCGGGGTTCTCCATCCGTCAGACCGGGGAGCTGCTGAAAGAGAAGATCATAGAGACTGCCCACGAACTCACAAGGCAGATGAAAGAAAATCTGGACATTATAAACGGAAATATTGTCAGAGTGACTGACGGGGAAATCCTGATGACCCTGGGAGAGCTTGCAACAGAGAAACTGTACAGCCTTACAGACAACGGGCATCTGACGGCGGAGAGCAGTTACCAGATCAAGAACAATGCCTATTCTTTCGGGTGCACGTTTGCTGAGGTAGAGGTGGATATCCCGGGGTGCAGGGTGGAGGTCAGAGATCTCCTGAATGTCCATGACTGCGGGAAAGTCATCAATCCGGCTCTCGCGGAAGCCCAGGTACACGGCGGCATGAGCATGGCTATCGGATACGCGCTGTCAGAGAAACTTTTGTTTGATGAAAAGACGGGAAAGCCGCTCAACAATAATCTGCTGGACTATAAGCTCTCTACGTTCATGGACCACCCGGATCTGAGAGCGGAGTTCATCGAGAATCCGGAACCCACGAGCGCGTTCGGGACGAAAGCGCTGGGCGAGCCGCCCACATGTTCGCCTGCGCCGGCGATCCGGAATGCTGTACTCCAGGCAGTGGGCGTGGCATTCAATGAAATTCCGATGCGGCCTCATCTGTTATTTGAAGAGTTTAAAAAAGCGGGACTGATCTGACAGCGGTTTGAACGGAGAGGTTTGGATAGAAAGGTTTGATCTGAGAGAGGGATTGTTCGGAGGTGAGAGAGAATGTATGATATGAAAGCTTTGTATGAAGCGCGAAGCGTTGA
>DWUV01000103.1 GCA_019120595.1 Candidatus Mediterraneibacter tabaqchaliae
AAAGGGGTCAGACCCCTCTTAAGAGGGGTCTGACCCCTTTTGCTAATATCGTCAGAATATTCTGAAAGGAGCGGATATGTCTTATTTACTTGAAGTCTGTGCAGACAGTGTTCAGTCTGCGATCGCTGCCCAGGAGGGCGGCGCGGACAGGGTCGAACTTTGTTCAGGGCTGGTTATCGGAGGGCTTTCTCCATCACCGGCTCTGTTCCGCGAGGTTAAGCGGAATACGGATATAAAGGTGAGGGTGCTGCTGCGCCCGCGTTTCGGCGATTTTTGTTATGACGGGTATGAATTCAGAGTGCTCAGGGATGAGGTGGAGATGTTCCGTGACCTGGGGGCTGACGGTGTGGTCATCGGCATCCTGAACCCGGACGGGACGCTGAATATGGAACAGATGGCAGAGCTTGTAAAGGCCGCCGGAGGGATCGGTGTTACCATGCACCGTGCCTTTGATGTGTGCAGGGATCCTTTTGAGGCGCTGGAGCAGTGCGTTTCCCTCGGGATCGATACCATCCTTACGAGCGGGCAGAAGAGTTCCGCCTGGGAGGGTCGGGAACTTCTCAAACAGCTTGCGGACAGGGCAGGAGGCCGACTGGATATCCTGGCAGGCGCAGGGATCGGACCGGAGGTGATCGGAAAGCTGGCGGAGTATACCGGGGTGAAGTCCTTCCATATGTCTGGGAAAAAGGTCGTGGACAGCCGGATGGGATTCCGGCGGGAGGGAGTTCCTATGGGCATCCCCGGTTTCAGTGAATTCGAGATCTGGCAGACAGATGTGGAAAAAGTGAGAGAAGCAGCGGAGCAGCTTGGAAATGTAAAAAAATGATATCAAAAAAAGACAATGAAGTAAAAATATTACATTTCCTGCGATGTGGAAGCATTGGTATAATAAGGATGGCAGTCTGCACTTTGAAAAAGTACGGCAAATCTGACAAGGAGGGAAACAAATGTTTAAGAAACTGGGAAAATGCGTGCTGGCAGGTATTTTGTCCGCATGCACAGTGATGACTGCGGCGCCGGCGATGGCATCGGTTGTACGTGCTGCTGATGACGCTGTCGTCATTGATGACACGGAGTTTACATACTCCGAGGGAAAAAATGCGAACGACGGAGGCTGGGACAGCGCAGCCGGGGCAGATGCCGCGGCAAGCGAGCACTGGTCCAATACAGTCGGCGCATGGGCTGAGATTGATTTCAATGGGACCGGCGTGGAAATCTACGGGAAGAAAGCATCGAACCACAGGATGTTTTCCGTTCAGATCGATGGGGGAGAGGCGGTCGAGTGCGACGCGTATGCGGCAGCAAGCACGGATAATAACGCCCTGCTCTATTCGACAGAAGCGGCAGGGATCGAGCTGAAGGCGGGAAGCCACACGGCGAGAGTGACGATCCTTGACAAAGCGAATGCGTCCGCTTCAAATGTACTCGGTATGAATCTTGCCTACGTGAAGGTATATGGCGGAGAGATTCCTGAAGAACCGGAATTTCCGGGATACACAGACGTGGATGACAGTGTTGTGACAACGTCCGGCGAGGCGTTCAAGGTTCAGTATGAGCCTTCAGGGCGCTGGCATGCGGAATCCGGATATCCGAACCTCTTTTTTGACGGAACGGATCATTACAGCGATAAGAACGCAGACACGGATTATTATACAATGACATTTACAGGGACAGGGATCGAGATCTGGGCAAGCAAGAACCCCGCACATGCAAACTTTGACGTGTATATTGATGATGTAAAGGTCGGATCAGGGGAGGCAAAGCTTGAGTCCGGCAGCGCGGTGCATCAGCAGAAATTGTTTGAGACAGCAGATCTTGAGAATACGGAGCATACATTAAAAGTCGTAAAGCAGAGCGGGGATACAGCTGCCCTTCAGGTGGACAAGATCCGCGTATACCACGATGAGCTTGCTCCGGAATCGATCACGCTGGATCAGACAGAAGCGCTTTTGATCCCGGGAGGCACAGTTCAGCTGACAGCAGCGCTCACACCGTGGAATGCATCGGACGAGCTGGTCTGGGAGAGCAGCGATCCTGATCTGGTATCCGTAGAGGATGGACTGCTCACAGCTTCAGAAGATATCAAAGAGAAAACAACTGTGACAGTGACCGTAAGGTCAGCGGTCGATGAGTCGGCAGCCGCGTCCGCAGAGATCACAGTGGATCCTGCGCTGGCGGTGATGAACGCATATGTGGGAGATGAGAAGCTCCTGGATATGGGCGAGGATTATGATTCGCTCAAAGGCGGCAGCGGAAGCACATTCAGCGGGACCGCATGGAAGGCGGATGAGCTCAACTCCAAGATCGTGGTTGCGGCAAATAAAGACGTGCACAATGTACAGGTGACGGCGTCTGACCTTAAGACTGAGGACGGAAGGACTCTCTCAAAAGATAATGTTGATATCAAATGGCTCAAAGAAGTCACGGCAAAGGAAGGAAGAAATGCTGCAGGCGAAAGGAAGCAGTATCCGGATATCATCTATAAAGGCGGCGCAAAAGATATCGAGGCAAACGATGTGCAGTTCGCATGGGTGCAGATCGCTGTCCCGGAGGATACTGCGGCAGGCACATATACCGGAACAGTCAGCGTGACAGCGGATGAACTGGATCAGGCGTTTGAGCTGACATATACGGTAGAGGTTATCAACCTGGTACAGCCGACGGCTCAGGATGTTGGTTATGAAGTACAGATCTGGCAGCATCCGTTCTCGGTGGCAAACTATTATCTCGGCCTTGGAGATGAGATTTCGCCGGGAGGCGGGATCTGCAATGAAAGTGCAGATGATTTCTACTTTACAGAAGAGCATTTTGCCCTGATGGAAGACTCCATGCAGGAGTACAAAGAGCTGGGCGGCCGCGATGTCGTCGCGAATATCGTGGAGGAGGCATGGAACCACCAGTCCTTCTACGGAGATCCGTCCATGGTCCAGTGGACAAAGAAATCCGACGGAACATGGGAGTTTGATTATGACTGGTATGACAAGTGGATCAACTTCCAGATCGAGATGGGGATCCTGGATCCGGCAAACGGAGAGGGACAGATCAAATGTTACAGCATCGTGCCGTGGAATAACCAGATCGCTTACTATGATGAGGCGTCAGGCACGACAAAGAAAGAAGTATTTACTCCTGGAAGCGATAAGTTTACAGAGATATGGAAGATCTTCCTGGAGGACTTCATGAAACATTCCGAAGAGATGGGATGGTTTGACATTACCTACATTTCCATGGATGAGCGCGGACTTGACCTGCTCAAACCGGCGGTCAGCGTGATCGAATCCGTGACAAATGAGGAGGGGGAGAGCTTTAAGATTTCCTCCGCCATGAATGCGGAATCCCTGCATGAGAGAGAATTCTTAAAGAGAGTGGATGACATTTCCATTAATCTGGACAATGCAGGCGATGTGGAACTGATGAACGAAGTTGCGGCAGAACGCAGGGAACTCGGATTAAACACAACGTATTATACATGTACAGGCAACTATCCGGGCAACTTCATGATCAGTGACCCGGGAGATAACTACTGGACAGCATGGTACTCTCTGACACTCGGTACGGACGGATTTATGAGATGGGCGTGGGACAACTATCTGTATGATATGTTCGGAGACGCTACATACCGTTACTGGGAGCCGGGAGACGGATGGTATATGTATCCGGTGGAGAGAGGCGAGGACGATACAGCGGAGAGTACAGTGTACAGCACCCCGCGCTATGAGATGTTCAAGCAGGGCGTGCGCGATGCGTGCAAGGCAAAATATCTCCTTGCGTCCGATCAGGTGACAGAGGAACAGAAGGAAGCTTACAGCGCGGTTGTTGAGAATCTCCAGAGACCGTCAAAGACAACCTACGCAGGCGCAGCAGTGCC
>DWUV01000104.1 GCA_019120595.1 Candidatus Mediterraneibacter tabaqchaliae
AAGATAAATTCCGTTTTCCACTTCGTAAAAATCTGAATCCAGACGGAGCCTTTCCCCGTTCCATTCCATATCCTCTGAAACGTTAAAAACTCTTTCTTCCATCTCTTTTTCCGCAGAGGAAAGTATCTCGCTGCTGCTTAAAGACAAAAGGACCCCCAGCATCACTACCGTAAGGATTGTCATAAACGCGGTATACAAAATGGTCAGTTTCCATTTCAAAGGCAGCTTTTTCATTCTTCCTCCCTTAATACATAACCGGCCCCCCGAACTGTATGTATCAGTTTCGGCGAAAAGCCCTCGTCGATCTTTTTCCGCAGATACCGTATGTAGACGTCCACCACATTGGAACCTCCGGCATAATCATAATTCCAGATATGCTCCTCAATTTTATCTCTTGAAAGCACGATACCCTTATTCATGCAGAGATATCTCAGAATCGAGAACTCCCGGCTGGAAAGACTGATCTCTTTCCCGCCGCGGCTTACCTTCTGTGTATTCAGATCCACCCTCATATCCGCCACTTCGATAATATTCGTCTTCGTTTCCGCCCCGGCGTTTTTCCTCAGCATAACCCGGATACGGGCCAGAAGTTCGTCAAAGGCAAAGGGTTTGATCAGATAATCGTCTGCTCCCGCGTCCAGTCCCGTCACCCTGTCCTCCACGCTGTCCCGGGCAGTCAAAAGCAGTACAGGAGTATTTTTCTTTTTATCGCGGATATATTTCAGCACCTCAAGCCCGTTCTTTTTCGGCATCATAATATCCAGGATCACCGCGTCGTATTCCGTAACTGCCAGGTAATCCACCGCCTCCTCGCCGTCAAAACAGGCGTCCACACTGTATTTCTGCTTTTCCAGCCTTTTTTTCAGAAGATTATTAAGATCCCTCTCATCTTCTGCAATTAAAATCCGCATAAAATCACCTTCATTTTCTTTATTCTCTGTGACGTCTCCCATGTCCTGCCCCATGTTCGCCGTAGGATTCCTGATGATGAGCGCCGGTTCCGTTCATACCGTACCCGTTTCCTGCTCCAGTTCCGACCCCAGCTTCGGAGCCATTCCCGTTACCGTTCCCGGCGCCCCTTCCATTTCCTGATCCAGTTCCGTTCCCCTCTCCGTTTCCGCTTCCTGCATTATTCCCGTTACCAGAGCCAGTTCCACTTCCAGCGCCGTTTCCGCTTCCAGAACCATTCCCGTTACCTGAGACAGTTCCACTCCCGGCGCCGTTTCCGATATCATTCCCCTGCAGTTCTTCTATCCGGTTCCTGATTTCTCTCATGGGCATTCCCTGCACATCCCCGGGAGAGATATCAGGGTCCAGCTCCTTCAGTTCCAGATATGCCATATATTTCCCGTAGGAAAGTCCGGACGCATGAGCATCTTCCAGAACCTCAGAATCTGCATGATAGCAGTGAGTATTTTCCTGTCCCTGTGTGCATTCTTCCACATTGGAATAGACCGTCTGCGTCTTTTTCTCATCTTCTCCGGCGACCACAATAGACATCACCTGATCCTGGGCAAGATAGTCCTGCACGCTCTCATTATCCATAATCTCTTCCAGGGCGTCCTCATAATTCATAAACAGGATCTTCAGAGATTCCGCCAGTTTTTCTCCATCCTCATTATACTCTTTCACATCCACCACTCTGTCAAACCGGTTGACGTCCAGTTCCAGGGAAGGATTAATATCAATGCTGATCACCGACACCGGCTTAAAATAAAGCTGCCAGCCGCCAAAGACCATCAGAATAAGCATACAGCAAACGGCCGGGATAACACGGAATACGCCGGAAACTCTGCCAGGCCTCCGCGTCCGGGTGTAAAAGGCGTCAGGCAAGTCGGCATCCCCTGCTTTCACAGGAACCAATTCCGGAGACTTCTGATAATCTCCCGTGGTCTTTGCCAGGAATTCCCTGGTTTTGTTCTTTAATTCTTCATCGGCGTGTATCATATCAAACGTTTCCCGGATCTTACGCTTCATACTCATCGCCTCCCAACTTATCTTTCAGAATCTTTCGCGCCCGCTTCAGCAGAGTGTAGACAGTGTTTTCTTTTTTCCCCAGAATACGTCCGATCTCTGGCGCCGTATATTCCTCATAATAATAAAGATAAACTACGTCACGGTATTTCGCCGGAAGCTCCAGAACAGCCTCCAGAACTTCCCTGTTGTCCTGCGGCATCTGAGACGGTTTTTCCACCAGTTCGTCCAGCGACACCGTCCGGCTGCGGAAAAAACTTTTCAGAAGATCTTTGCAGGCATTCACCGTCACACAGATGAACCATGCTTTTTCATGCTCTTCACTTTCAAATGAAACAGAACTAAGGACATACTTCAGAAACACTGTCTGAAATATGTCCTCAGTGTCCGCGTTGTTTTTCAGATGAACGATACATATCCTCCGGACGGTATCCGCATATTTTTCTATCGCCCGGTTTACTTCCTCCTCACAGCGCATATCTAATCCCCAATCTGTTATCTGCGGGAACCTCCGTGATGTCCGTTTCCCTGGCCTGTGTGATGTCCCTGACCGTTTCCGCCTGTTCCGTAATTGTCGCAGACTCCGTTGTTATCCGCGTCCACATAATTTCTGCCCTGTCCGTTTCCGCCTGCATAATAACCGCAGTTGTCGCAGATCCCGTCGCCGTCGTCGTCCACGCAGTAGCTTGCCTGCATGCTTCCGTTCAGATCCCGGCCGCAGTTGTCACAGATCCCGTCATCGTCCGCGTCAACACAGTTCCGTCCCCAATGACATACGCCGTCTTCCACGCCGCAGTAATCGCAGATTCCATCGTTGTCCGCATCGGCATGGCATCTTCCCTGAGCGCAACCGCCTGTATAGTTACAGGAACTGCTGTAGTAACCCGCTCCGTTTCCATGATGTCCGCCATGGCCTCCTGCAAATACAGTTGCTGCGGACACTGTGAACAATGCCGCGAATAAAACTCCTGCAAATAATTTCTTCATAATATCTTCCTCCTTCATATTCTGTATTATTTACCTCTTCACTACTAATACGAATGACAGGAAGAAATCCGTCCAAAATAAAAAAATTTTTTTAAATTATCGGTTTTTGCGTATATGATTTCCTGAAACATGAAATTCAGGGTAATAAAAAACGCCACATCCCACGGTAATGAAACATGACGCCTTTCGCTGAATAGCGGGGACAGGATTTGAACCTGCGACCTTCGGGTTATGAGCCCGACGAGCTTCCGGACTGCTCCACCCCGCGTTATATAAGTTCCCAGCGGTGAAAGTATACCTTCCTACTCCCTGAGACAAAAAGAACCAC
>DWUV01000105.1 GCA_019120595.1 Candidatus Mediterraneibacter tabaqchaliae
TAATTTCTCACACTGCGTTCCGATATATTCCATTTTTTTGCTATTTCAACAACTGAAAGGTATCTCATCTGCTTTCCTCCGTTATCAATCGAATCAAATATTATATGAATCTACATCATAGTATATCACGCTATCGGCAATAACTCCAGAAATCTTCTGCGTCTCATAATATATTTTTGCCGTTTTCGGAAGTTTCAATTATCAAAAACAAAAAGAACCGGACCTCACAAGCAAGCGAAATCCAGTTCTCATTTTTATACCTCCCAAGCCAAGTGTTCCCTGTCTTTTTCATCCCAGCGCGTTCTCATCCACAAACGCATCCATCAGGCTTCCATACCCGTAAAAATCCACCACATATTTTATGCCGTCCGTGACTTCCTCCCTGGAATAATCATGCTCCTCAAGGAATTCATCTGTCTTTCCGTTCAGCTTTTCATAAAACATGAGCGCGAGCTCAAAATACGCCCTGCTGTCCGGTTCCAGCCCATCCAGGAGCAGGTTTTCCGCTTCATTGATCTGACCATCGTCGATCATGGAGATCAGCTTTTTATATTTCTCCAGCACTTCCAGAGGGACAGCTTCCTCCCCGTCCCTGTCAATATCTTTGCTGAACACCAGCCTGATCAGCATGCGGACCAGTTCATGCACGATCCGCATATAATAATCTTTTTCTTCAAACATTTCCGAAATTTTCCTTTCCGTTTATTCACACAGATCCAGCCCTGGACGCTGTCAGAGCTGCCGAGACGCATCAGGCTGCGGCGGCTTCTCCAGTTTCCCCGGCTTCCCCGCTTTCACCAGCAGCATCATGGGACGACGCATCTCGTCCTTCATCTCCGGAATCACTCTCATCTCTTCAGACGGATATGCCTCCTCCACTGCTTTGATCTCAAAACCGGTCTGAAGCAGTCCGTTCAATATCTGGGTGATGGTGTGATGCTGCTTGATGACCTCGCATCCGAGAAAATGCGTCCTTCGCTCTCCCGGATAGAAATAATCATCTACCGGCCAGAAGAGTGCTTTCCCTTCCTCATCCCGGATCCATTCCTGCCCCGCTCCCGCGGTAAATACAGGATGTTCGATATTAAACAGAAAAGTCCCCCCGCTTCTCAGAGTCCGGTATACCTTCCCGTACACATTCTCCAGATCTTCAACATAGTGCAGCGCCAGATTGGAGACCACACAGTCCCACCTCTCTTCGGGATACTCATATTCTTCCAACCCGCAAACACGGTAGGTTATCCTGTCGCCTTGATTCCTATTTTCCGCTTCCCCGATCATCCGGGCGCTGATATCGATCCCCAGGACCTGTTCCGCGCCCTGGTCTGCGGCATACCGGCAGTGCCAGCCATATCCACATCCCAGATCGAGCACACACTTCCCCCGGACATCCGGGAACAGCTTCCTAAGCTGGTGCCATTCCCCGGCGCCGGCTAACCCCTCCCGGCTTCTCTCCATCTGAGCATACTGCTGAAAAAACTGCTCGTCATCATATTCAATCTTCATCTGTCTTCTTTCCTCCTGCCAACACTTCTCCCGCATCATCGATCCTTATCTCACCGGCTGCGCGAGAGAACTACCAGCCAGAAGATCATATCCGCAAAGATCCCGCCTATAAAGACAGGGTAAAACCATCCCGGCAGATCTTTCCCTGTCATACTGTACACAGTCAGGAACGAAAACACCGCTTCTATCAGCAGCTTCAGCGTCTCGATCATATACATCAGGATACGATATACACGCTCCCGGTTCTCTTCCGTCACTTCCACACCCGTATTCCAGATCTGCGGGAACCTCTGTAACAGACTGAGTCCGATATAAAAGACCCACATCAGCACAGGGAGAAAGATCAGTTCGCCTTTCGATCCCCATCTGTCGATCTCACCGGCCGCGTTATAGTGCGCGGGAATGCGTTCCGGAAAAGAATCCCAGCCAACGAGCAGATGAAGCGTCGTTCCCGCTGTCAGGAGCAGTGAACCTGCCTCCAGGATCCGATCTGGGACTGTGTGTCTGATCTGTATCTTTCCGTCCATGTCGGAGTTCCCCCTTTCTCCTTATCCGAGGCGGATCTGCGCGCCTGCCGCCAGCTGATGGACGATCCCGCCCAATTCTTCTTTCAGGATATGATACGCCTCTTCCCCGGTGCAGTGACCTGTCCAGATTTCTTCTATCCCCGTTGCCCGCAGTTTTTCCGCAAAGCTTCGGACATATGCCTCTGTCTTATTATGGAGATGGAATCCCCCGATCATTGCCCTGACCTTCCTGCCCGGGAATGTATCCGCCACTTCCCTGATGATATTATCCGCCCCGCCGTGGGAGCAGCTGTTAAACACTGCCAGCCCATCCCCGGTGTCAAACACAAGGCTCTGTTCGTGGGAGAAATCATCCACAGTGCAGGTGTCATTCTCCCGCAGGTACATCCTCTCCCTCTCCCCGGCTTCTTCCAGCCCGGGAGTCTTATGGCCGACCAGCCACATCCCTTTTTCCAGCTCCAGGTCGCCGTACACACGGACAAGCCTGTCTCTGTACTGTCCGAGGAGACCTTCCCGGATACCGATATATTTCCACCTGTCTGCTTCCTTTTTATAGCAGTTCTCCCCGCACGACTCCCTCAGATAGAGCTTGGCCTTTGTATTCTGCGCCAGAAAGTCCGCCATCCCGTCCGCATGATCATAATGCGCATGGGAGAGCACCGCATGATCCACCTCATCCAGAGCGAGTCCGAGCCTGCGGGCATTCTCCGCGAACAGCCCGTCAGCTCCGGCGTCCAGGAGCACCTTTACG
>DWUV01000106.1 GCA_019120595.1 Candidatus Mediterraneibacter tabaqchaliae
GTTTCTCCAGCGATGTGTGTTTCTGTCGGCTGGGGAGGGGGCTCTTTTGTCGGAGAAGTTCCCTTTTCGTTACGTTCTTTAAACGCTGCATTTGTCGGGGGACCTTCCGGCTTGAGGAAACCAGAAAACAGCGAAGCGCCTTTTCGAAACTTCCTTTCAGCGCGGAGATACGGGTGGCTGAGGCGACTTCGGAATGAGGCTTGGAAAAAGTAGAAATCAGGGGACACGCGTTGGGGGCAGAAGAGAGGGTGTCTGAGGCGAAGCCGAGTTCCTCTCTTCTGATCCCTGGTTTTAGCGTGTCCCCTGATTTCGTAGTTTTTCCTGCCTCATGGAGCGGAGCCGATGCCAGCCATATCCCCGCACTGAATACGTCTTCTATAACCTCGCTTCGCTGTTTTCGTCCGGTTTACTCAATCGTCCGGCTCCCCCACAAATACAGATTTCAGAACACAAACTGCACCAGCAGCATATAGCAGACAGTCCCTCCCGCAATGGAGAGCAGCATCTGCCGTTTCCACAGATGGAGCGCGATCACCAGGACGATGGAGATTAGTTCCGGGAGGCCATGGCTGCCGGTGAAGATGCTTACGTTTTTCAGGCAATAGATGATGAGCAGTCCGAAAACCGCAGAGGGGAGAACTTTCCCGAGATACTGAACATATTTAGGAGTGGGGCGTCCTGCCGGAAATACGAGGAACGGAAGGAAACGGGTCAGCATGGTGGCGAGGACTACCACGGCTGCGGTTATGATCTGTTGTGCGAGTGTCATGGCTGTTCACCGCCTTTCTCTGTTTCTTTTGCCATATCTGCTGATGGACTGATCCGCGTCTCAAGCGGTCTGCGGATCACGGTCAGGAGGATCAGGATCACAAGCATAGCGGGGATGATAAAATTGTCAGCTCTGAATGCGATGAGGCAGATCAGGGAGAGCGCAAGTCCGAGGAGCGAGCTTGTATGATCTTTTTCTTTCAGCCACTGCTCGAGGAAGATCACGACAAACATCGCTGTCATCACGAAATCCAGACCCTCAGTGTCAAAGTGGATCAGGGAACCGAAGATCCCGCCCAGTGTAGCGCCGAAAAACCAGTAAAAATGGTTGAGCGCGGTTACAAAGAACATAAACCAGCCTTTGTCGATATCTTTCGGGATCATGGCAGTGTAATTGATCGAAAAGCTCTCATCACACATGCCGAAGATGAGATAAAAGGAACGCCATCCATAGCCTCTGTATTTTTCCAGCATGGAAATGCCGTAGAACAGATGCCGGGCGTTGATCATAAGCGTCATGGCAAATGCCTGGAGCGGGTTGAACGCCCCGAGCAGGAGATTTACAGTGACGAATTCCATGCTTCCGGCAAAGATCGTGATGCTCATGAGCATGGGATAGATAAAGGAAAACCCGGATACATTCATATAGATGCCGTATGTAAGTCCCAGGAACCAGAATCCCGCGAAAATGGGGATCGTATGGGGAAAGGCTGCCCGGAATGCACGCCGGATCTCTCTGTGTTTCCTGATCTTTAGCTGTTGTCCTGTCATAATTAGCTCCATTCTGCCGCCGTGCCGGCGGGAATTTCTGTTTCTTCTGTATGCCTGGCGGCACACCTGATTATGATACCATTTTGAAAAATAGAATTCAATGATGTATTCCGGACGTCAAATGTAGTAAAATGAGAAACAGGGGGAAAGTACGGGGACAGGAGGATGAGAAAACGTGGATTTTGACAGTGCAAAGCAGGTTTTCGAAAAATATCTGGACGACTATGACAGGGAAAATGACAAGGTAAGGCTGAAGATCGTACATACATATGGCGTTGTGGAGCAGAGTGCGGCGATCGCAGGGCGTCTGGGACTCTCGGAGGAGGATAAAGAGCTGGCGGGGATCATCGCCCTGCTCCATGACATCGGGCGGTTTGAGCAGCTCAGACGATTTGACAGTTTTCAGCCGGATACAATGGATCACGCGTCTTACGGGGTGGAACTCCTTTTTGGAGAGCCGGGGATGATCCGCAGGTTTGTCCCTGAAGATACATGGGACGATGTGATCCGCACGGCGATCGCGCGGCACAGTGATTTTGCTTTGGAAGGCATTACGGACGGGCGGGAGCTCATGCATGCCAGGATCATCCGGGATGCGGATAAGCTGGACAACTGCCGGGTCAAGCTGGAGGATGATTTTGAGACGTTCCTGGGCGCTCCGGCAGAAGAGGTCAGCTTATCTGCCATAACTCCGAAGGTACGCGAGGATGCGCTGGCAGGCAGGAGCATCCTCTCCTCGGACAGGGTGACGCCCATGGATTACTGGGTATCATATCTGGTGTATTTTTACGACCTCAATTACCGGGCAAGTCTTGATATCGTGGAGGAAAATGATTATGTCAGGCGTCTGATCCGCCGCATCCCATACCTGGATCCGGAGACGGACAGCGTGATGGGGGAATTGGAGAGAAGGCTTGTCAAATATGTAAGTGAAGCAAAAAAAGGATTGTAAAACCCGCGCGGCGTGCTATAATGGAGAGCGGTCGGAGGGATGATAAAAATGGAATGGAATAACAGGTCAGAGGTCTGGACGCATTTTGTAATGGCTGTCTGCGGCGGCTTTTTCGGCGGGTATGCGATATTCGGGCGAATGGCGGTATTCGGGTCCGCGCAGACGGCGAACCTGATCGAGATGGTCGGGGATATCCTGGGAAGAAATCTTGCAGACGCTTCCCTGCGTCTGGGAGCACTGCTTATATACGCCGCGGCGATGGTGATCTTTGCGGTCCTCAGGAAGAAAACTCCGCTGAACCTGAAATACCTGGCTATTGCTGTCGATGCGGCGGCAGCGGCAGCGGCGGCGGTGATGCCCGGGCAGATGGACCCGGTCCTGGCGCTGTATCCGGTGTTTTTCGCGATGTCCTTCCAGTGGTGCGTGTTTAAAGGAGCGGAAGGCTATGCCTGCTCTACCATTTTTTCTACGAATAATCTGAAGCAGACGGTGCTCTCGTTCACGGAGTATTTTCTGGCGGGAGAAGATGAACAGGAGGAGAGAGCGAAGAACCTGAAAAAAGGGCGGTTTTTCGGAGAGACGATCCTGTTTTTCCACGCCAGTGTGGCGGCGGCATATCTGTCGCTCCGCGTGATGGGGCTCGCAGCTGTCTGGCTGGCAGTGTTCCCGCTTTTTATCGGCCTGGTCATGACGGAGATGCAGGAAGGCGTGATACGGGGATGGACTGTCCGCCTTGTGATGAAAAAGGCGGCAGAAAAGACAGTATAAAAGATAGTATAAAAGACGGCATAAAAGAGATGAGGCCGGCGCATGGAGAGTTCTTCATGCGCCGGCCTCATCTCTTTTATGCCATCTCTTTATCTGGAAAGTCTGTCAGGCGGAAAGCCTGTCAGGGATCTTTACTGTCTGGGAGCAGCTGTGGATCCTCTCACGATCAGGTCAGCGTGGAGCAGGACCGTGCCGATGGAGACTCCGTTCATCAGGCTGCTGAGGGCATAATAGCCGCTTTTCCCGAGCTCGGTCCGGTCCTGGCGCACCGTGGTCAGGGGCGGGGAAGTGTACGGGCAGATCGGGATGTCGTCGAAGCCTATGATGCTGATATCCCTGGGCACCTGGTACCCGAGCTGCTGGCACTGGGTGATGGCAGCGCTTGCAAAGGTGTCCTGGCAGCAGATCACTGCGGTCATGCCCATGTCGAGGAAACGGGGGAGATGCTTCTCCATGCACTCGGACAGATAGTAGGAACATCCTGAGTAAGAGGAGTCTGCTTTCAGGCCGTGGCGGTGCATTGCCTGGAAGAATGCCCTGTGGCGGACCTGCATGATATGGGAACCGAGCGCGCTGCTTAAGTAACCGATCTTGTGATGGCCCTGCTTTTTCAGATATCCCACTGCAAGGTACATGCCCTCGTCGTTGTCGATCCCCACGTAGGCTGTGGCGGGATTCCCGATGATATGGTTGTCATAGAGGACGGCGGGCGTCTGCGTGGTCTGGAAGTCCTTCATCCACGGCTCGCCGAGGGAAAAGCCGAGTACAAAAGCGCCGGCATAATCATTCTGCAGCATGAATACGTCAAAAGATGTCTCGCGCTGGAGCTCTACATCCACCGGGACTACGTCCACTTCAAACCCGGCGGGCTCGCTCATCTGCCGGAATCCCATCACAATATCATACGCAAAGTGGTGGGGCTCAAGATATTCGATGTTGTCCTTCTGGGCGATCACGCACAGGCGCTTTGCGGTTTTCTTATAGCGGCGGAGCTTGGTATACCCCAGTTCCACGGCAGTCTCCAGTATTTGTTTTTGCAATGTTTCGCTGATGTCAGGAGCGTCATTCAGAGCTTTGGATACAGTGCCCTTGGAAATCCCCAGCTTATCAGCGATATCCTGAATGGTCGTCATAAAAAATCCACCTGTTTCTTTTATAAAATTTCTGATTGTTTCGCTGTAAACCTGTAAAAATATTATATAAAAAAAGAAAAGAGAAATCAATGAGGCAGGAAATAAGTTTAGATAAGTTTCGAATAAATGATTATGCACAAAAAATAAGAGGGATATTTATGCAAAACAGACAAAATGAATTGAATATAAGAAATAGAATTGACGATTATGCAATACAGGTCTATTATAATGATAACGAAACAATTCGAAACTTTAGAAGCGGAGGATGGAAAGATGAGAAGAAGAGCAGTGTCTGTGCTGCTGGCGGGAGTGATGACTCTCGGACTTGCGGCGGCTGGGCTGACAGGCTGCGGCAGTGCAGGCGAAGGGAAAGAGAGCATCCGGCTGATGGTCTGGTCCCCGCAGAATGACCAGTCAAAGGATAACGGCGAGTGGCTCCAGACGATGTGCGAAGCATTTGCGGACGAACATCCCGAATGGGATATCACATTTGTGTACGGGATCGCGGACGAGGCCAGCGCGGCAGGGACGGTGTCGCAGGATGCCGAGGCAAGTGCGGATGTATTTATGTATGCGAACGATACGCTGACCACGATGACAGATGCCAATGCACTGGCAAAATTCGGCGGGAAGTACAGAGAGCAGATCGAGTCCATGAACTCGGAGGCAGTCCTGGATTCCCTGACCATGGACGGAGAGCTGTACGGCGTGCCGTTTACAACGAATACCTGGTTCATGTACTATGACAAGAGCGTTTACACAGAGGAGGATGTGAAGAGCCTGGATACCATGCTGGAGAAGGGAGTCGTATCCTTCCCGTTCGTGAACTCCTGGTATCTGCCGGCGTTTTACATAGGAAACGGGTGCACTCTGTTCGGGGACGGGACTGACGAATCTGCGGGAGTGGATTTCGGAGGCCAGAAGGCAGTGGATGTAACAGACTATCTGATCGACCTGGAGAGCAATCCGAATTTCAGGATCGATGATCTCGGCTCTGGTATCGCGGGACTCCGCGACGGCAGCATCAATGCCATGTTCTCAGGCTCCTGGGACGCCAATTCGGTGAAAGATGCCCTCGGAGACAATATGGGCGTGGCGGCGCTTCCCACATTTACGCTGAACGGGGAAGAGAAGCAGATGATGTCTTACGCGGGTTCCAAGGCAATCGGGGTGAACCCGAATACAGACAACATGGTGGCAGCGGTGGAGCTTGCCGTATTCCTTGGCTCGCCGGAAGCGCAGAGAGCGCACTACGAGATGTGCGGGACGATCCCCTGCTGTACGGAGCTGACGGAGGATCCGGAGATCGGGGCTGACCCGGTGGTTATGGCGCAGAATGAGACCTTCCTCAATACATCGATCCTGCAGCCATTCGTGTCTAAGATGAACAACTGCTGGACTCCGGTGGAAAACATGGGCAAGGGGATCCGGAACGGAAGCATTACCCATGACAATGCGGCAGACCAGACGGAGCAGATGAATGAAGCGATGAACAGTGACGGGATTTAAATGAGGTGACGAGGATGGGAATTTTCAAAAAGAGAGTAAATGATTTTCCGACTCCCTATACATGCACAAGGGCGATCCGGGAGGGCGGACTTGAGACAAAGCTTTCCATGATACTCATGGGACTTGGCAATATCGTGCACGGGCAGAAAATCAAAGGGCTTCTGTACCTTGCGGTGGAAGTGGCTTATGTCGTATTTATGGCAGTGAACGGGATTGGATTCTTAAGGCTGCTTGGAAGTCTGGGGACGGTCCCACAGGAAGAA
Organism: Candidatus Mediterraneibacter tabaqchaliae; assembly: GCA_019120595.1. GTDB lineage: Bacteria > Bacillota > Clostridia > Lachnospirales > Lachnospiraceae > Mediterraneibacter > Mediterraneibacter tabaqchaliae. The sequence continues at coordinate 6,165 of DWUV01000106.1, forward strand.
TACTGGGACGAGACACTTCAGGTGTACATGTATACAAAGGGCGACCAGTCGGTCCTGATCCTGCTCTACGGAGTGGCGACCGTGCTCCTGACTGTGCTGATGTTCCTTGCATGGCGCGGGGCGCTGCGCAGCGCGTACAAGGCGGAGTGTCTGGACAAAGAGGGAAGGCATGTGAATAATTTCAGGGAAGACTTAAAGTCCCTGCTCCATGAGAACCTGCACAGGCTCCTCATGACGCCGCCCATGTTCTTTATCTTTGCGTTTACGATCCTGCCGCTGATCTTCATGATCTGCATGGCATTTACGAATTACAGCAAGATCGACAACCACCTGATGCTCTTTGACTGGGTGGGCCTGGATAACTTTAAGGCTTTGTTTGACTCCGGGAGTATCCTCGGGAGCACCTTCTGGTCCGTGCTCGGATGGACTCTGGTGTGGGCGTTCTTTGCCACGTTTTCAAACTACATTTTCGGTATGATCATTTCCCTGATGATCAACCGGAAGGGCACAAGGGCAAAGGGATTCTGGAGATTCTGCTTTGTGCTCTCCTGTGCGGTGCCGATGTTCGTATCCCTGCTGATCATGAGGACAATGCTCCAGCCTGAGGGCGCTGTGAATGTCCTTCTGAGAAACCTGGGACTGATCGCGCAGGACGCGAGCCTTCCGTTCTTTACGGATCCCACATGGGCAAGAGTGACAGTCATCATCGTCAATATCTGGGTCGGCGTACCTTACACACTGCTGCAGCTTACCGGCGTGCTCCAGAATATCCCGGGAGAGCTTTATGAGGCGGCAAAAGTGGACGGGGCGAATGCATTCCAGATCTTTACGAAGATCACGCTGCCGTATATGCTGTATGTGACAACGCCTTACCTGATCGTGACATTTACAGGAAATGTCAATAACTTCAATGTCATCTACCTGTTGTCCGGCGGCGACCCGGTCACAGACCTGTCGTCCACCGCCGGGAAGACGGACCTGCTGGTCACCTGGCTGTATAAGCTGACCATTGACAAGCAGTATTACAATATCGGAGCTGTCATCGGCATCCTGACGTTTATCATCCTTGCGGTGGCTGCGCTGCTTACATACCGGAACAGTAAATCATACAAAGAAGAAGGAGGGTTCTAGGCATGGCTGGAAATAAGATCCATTCGGCGAAGAAAAGACGCTTTATCAATAATACGATCGTCCATGTGATCCTCGGGATCCTCGCGGTGATCTGGGTATTCCCCATTGTCTGGGTGATCCTGACCAGCTTCCGCGCGGAGAAGGGGTCCTATGTATCTACGTTTTTCCCGCAGTCATTCACGCTGGATAACTATGCGAAGCTGTTCACGGATACGACGATCCTGAATTTTCCGCAGATGTTCATGAATACGCTGTTCATCGCCATCTGCTCCTGCATCCTTGCCACATTTTATGTGCTGGCAGTGTCCTACTGTCTGTCAAGGCTGCGCTTTAAGATGAGGAAGCCGTACATGAACATGGCGATGATCCTCGGCTTATTCCCGGGATTTATGTCCATGGTCGCTGTGTACTTTATCCTGAAAGCGCTTGGCATGACAGAGGGCAATCTGATCAAGCTGGCCCTGATCCTGGTCTATTCGGGCGGAGCGGCTCTGAGCTTCCAGATTGCAAAGGGATTCTTTGACACGATCCCCATCGCGGTGGATGAGGCGGCGATCCTGGACGGCTGTACGAGATGGCAGATCTTTACGAAGGTTACGCTTCCCTTAAGCAAACCGATCGTTATCTATACTGTGCTGACCTCCTTTATGTCGCCGTGGCTGGATTTCATCTTCGCGAAGGTGATCTGCCGGGCAAATGCGGACCAGTATACCATTGCCATCGGGCTGTGGCGGATGCTCGAGAAAGAGTATATCGACAGCTGGTACACAAGCTTCGCGGCAGGCGCGGTGCTCATATCCGTTCCGATCGCGGCGCTGTTCCTCTATATGCAGAGGTACTATGTAGACGGACTTTCCGGGGCAGTGAAAGGATAAGAAAGAAAAGAAACAGGCGGGCGGCCGCACCTGTGCCGCCTGTCCTGATCCCCCGGACGGGGAGTTTTTTATAATTGAATATTGACAGATCCGGTTTACAGGATTTATATGGAATATAGTGTATATATGAAGATTGATAATACATGGAGAGGCAAGGCTTATGAAGACGGCATTAGAGTGGAAAAAGTATTATTCGAGCCCGGGATTCAGGGACAATTATATATATGATGGAGATGATCTTGGGGTGAGCTGTACGGGTAAAGGGACTTCGTTTAAGCTGTGGAGTCCTTCGGCTGACAGTGTCACCCTGAATCTGTTTCAGGAAGGGAGCGGGGGAAGCCCGTATCAGAAGATCCCCATGGAGCGGGAAGACAGGGGTGTGTGGAGCTGGAAGACAGAAGCGTGCCTGCACGGGGTCTACTATGATTTTGCCATTGAGATGGAGGGGAAGACCGTCCGCTCGGCAGATCCCTATGCGAAAGCCTGCGGCATCAACGGAAGGAGAAGTATGGCGGTGGACCTGAGCCGGACAGACCCTGAAGGCTGGGAGACAGACCGGGCGCCGGAGAGGCAGGAGGAGCAGATCATTTATGAGCTCCACGTAAAAGAATTCTCCTGGGATGCATCCGGAGGGTTCCCGGAGGCTTACCGGGGAAAATATAAGGCATTTACCTGCGGGGATACGACGTTGTATGATGACGGCGTGCATCCGACGGGGCTGAATTATCTGAAGGATCTGGGGATCGCACATGTGCAGATCATGCCTGCCTATGACTACGGCTCTGTGGATGAGGCGGGAAAGGATACGGAGTTTAACTGGGGCTATGACCCGGTGAACTACAATGTGCCGGAGGGGTCTTATTCTACCGATCCTGCGAGAGGCGAGGTGCGCATCCGGGAGATGAAGGAGATGATCCAGGCTCTCCATGCCCGGGGATTCCGCGTGATCATGGATGTGGTATACAATCATACGTACTCCCTGGATTCCTGGTTCCAGCGCACTGCTCCCTGGTATTTCTACCGGGTGTTTGACGACGGCAGGATCTCCAATGGGTCCGCCTGCGGAAATGACGTGGCGAGCGAGCGGGAAATGTGCGGGAAATACATACTGGAATCTGTGCTTTACTGGACGGAGGAATACCATGTGGACGGATTCCGGTTTGACCTGATGGGGCTTCTGGACGTGGACCTGATGAACCGGATCCGAAGAGAACTGGACGCCCGGTACGGCAGGGGAGAGAAGATGCTCTTCGGAGAGCCATGGGCAGCGGCGGAGACAGCGATGGAAGGCGGCGCTGTGCCGGCCCTGAAGAAAAATATCCGCCTGCTGGATGAAAAGATCGGCATGTTCTGCGATGACACGAGAGACGCGGTGAAAGGTTCTGCGCTGAAAGTGAGGAAGCCGGGATTTATCAACGGGGCAGAGGATAAAGAGGACGATATCATCCGCGGGGTGGCCGCGTGGCGGGCAGCAGGGGTCAAAGCGCCTTCACAGATCATTACCTATGTGTCTGCCCATGACAATCAGACTCTGTGGGATAAGCTGGCTGAGACAATGCCTCAGGCAGATGAGAAAGAGAGGATGCGGCTCAACCGTATGGCAGCGGCTTTGTATATGACGTGCCAGGGGAGTCTTTTTCTTCTGTCAGGAGAGGAGTTTGCCCGGACAAAGGACGGGCTGGAGGATTCCTACAATGCCCCCATCGCCATAAACAGGCTGGACTGGGAACAGGCCTGGAAGAACCGGGATCTTGTGGACTATTACCGGGGGCTGCTCGCTCTCAGGAGACAGCTCCCCGGGCTCTGCGATAAGTCTGCGCGGGCGGCTGAACGGATCTCTCATGTGCAGAAAGAAAAGGGGGCAGTCAGCTTTGTGATAGATAACCGGCCGTGGGTTCCGGTCTGTCAGAAGGGAGAGACAGGAGATGCGCCGGAACTCGAAGGGAAGGCGCATAAGAACCGGTGGCAGACGTTGAAGATCGTTTATAACAGCAGCAGGGAAGAGCGCCCGGTCACATTGGACGGAGAAGGGTGGAAAGTCCTCTGCGACGGGCAGGACAGCTGGCTGTGGAAGACAGACCGACCTGCACAGGGGAAGATGTGCATTGCCCCGCAGAGTGTCCTTATCCTCGGACAGGACGGGAACACGGCGGAAGCAGAAACAATAGAAACAATAGAAACAACAGAAGCAACAGAAGCAGCCGGCACAGCGGAGCATCAACATAGAGGAGAAGAAACGACCTGGAGGAAAAAGGCAGTATGAGCAGAAAATGGGTGTACGGAAAACAGGATTGGAAGACATATGAGCGGGGACAGGAGAACTGTTATCTGATGACCAATGGGCTGGGAGGATTTTCTTCTATGACTATGACCGGGTCTGCGGCAAGGAATGACCATGCCTTTTTTATGGCGTGTACAAAGGCGCCGAACAATCGGTATAATATGGTCCACCGCCTGGCGGAAAAGCTTCGGATCGGAGACAGGGAATACGTACTTTCCTCCCAGCAGTCTGCGGACGGAAAAGTGGAGGATGGATACCGTTATCTTTCTGAATTTTCTTATGAAGATACTCCTATGTGGAGATTCCACGTAAACGGCGTGGAGATCGTGAAAGAGGCGGCGATGAAAAACGGGGAGAATACGGCTGCGCTCACTTACAGGATCAGAAACCGGACGCGCGGGGAGGCGCGGCTGACGGTCATACCGTTTTATCAGTTCGCTCCGAAAGGGAAAGAACCGGACGCAGGGCAGAAGTTCGAGTGGAGGGAGATCCGGAATAGCGGGATCAATGGAACGGCCTGCCGGATCGAGAGCAATGACCTGTCTATGGAACTGATCACAGACGGTCAGGTCAGCGGGATCGGACCGGTTTGGGAAACATATTTTTATTCTTATGATGCGTGTGACGGGAGAAGGGATACCGGCTCCGCCGCTGCGTGCCACCAGATCAGTATCTGTGTGGAGAGCGGCTGTGAAAAAGTACTCTCTATCATATACCGGATGGACGGGAGCGGCGCGGACAAAGGACAGGAAAGCAGTGGAGATCCGGCAAATACTCCACGGGAGATGGCGGATGCTTCCGGGGGGATAGATTCATCCCGGGAGATTATAGATTCTCCCAGGGAGATGGCGGCACGGATCATAGACGGGCTGAAGACATACCGGAAAGGGCTGGAGGAGCTTGCAGGCTTCCGGGATGAGAATGCGCGAACGCTCTCAAAAAGCGCGGACCAGTTTATCTCTCTCAGGGCGTCTACCGGGGGGAAGACAATACTCGCCGGATATCCTTTCTTTGAGGACTGGGGCAGAGATACCATGATCGCGCTGCCCGGCGTATGCATTTCCACAGGAAGATACGAGGACGCCGAGTCCATACTGCGCACGTTTGCCGCATACGAGAGGAGAGGGCTCATGCCGAATCTGTTCCCGGAGGGCAGGAATGATCCCATGTACAATACAGTGGACGCGGCGCTTCTTTTTATTAACTGTGTGTGGCTGTATTACAGCGCGTCCGGCAATGCTGGCTTTGTGGAAGAAATGTATCCGGTCATGGAGCGGATCATAGAAAATTATAAAGCGGGCACTGACTATGAGATCCGCATGGAGGAGGACTGCCTGATCCGGGCGGGGAGCGGTCTTGACCAGGTGACATGGATGGACGTCCGCGTGGGAGACATCCTGCCAACACCCCGCCACGGGAAGCCGGTGGAGATCAATGCATACTGGTATAACGCGCTCAGGATCATGGGGAGATTTTCCGATATGCTCGGGAAATCCGATGAAGCTTATGAGAAATTGGCGGACAAGGTAAGAACGTCCTTTGAAAAAGAGTTCTGGCTGGAAGAAAAACACTGCTTAAGAGACGTAGTCTCAGGGACAAAGGCAGACACTCAGATCCGGTGCAATCAGATCTGGGCAGTGTCAATGCCGTTTACCATGCTCGGACCGGATAAAGAGAGGCAGATCGTGGATACGGTCTTTGAAAAATTATATACGCCTTACGGGCTGCGCACGCTGGAGGAAGCAGATCCGGAATTTAAACCTTTCTATGGCGGGGAAGTCTTAAAGCGTGATCTCGCCTATCATCAGGGAACGGTGTGGGCGTATCCGCTTGGCGCGTATTATACAGCGTATCTCAAGGTGCACGGATACTGCAGCGCTGCGAAAGCACATGTAAAAGAACAGCTGGAGGTAATGGAAGGCGCCATGCGGGAGGGATGCATCGGACAGCTCCCGGAAATCTATGACGGGGAAAACCCTGTGTCCTCAAAGGGATGCTTTGCCCAGGCGTGGAGCACGGGCGAGATCTTAAGAGTGTACGAGGCGCTGGAGCGTCAGGCGCAAAAGCGTTAAGCGGAAAGGAGTGCAGTCATGGAATTTACAGCAGTATATCACAAAACGTCAGAGCAGATGAGCTATGCCCTCGATGAGGACCGGCTCGTCGTGAACCTTAAGACAGGATACGATGTAAAACAGGTCTTCATCATCCACGGAGATCCTTTTGACGCCGGAATATTGGGCGGCAGCGAAAAGTGGAGCGGCACAAGGGAGGAGATCGTCTTTAAGAAAAGGCTCCCTTATCAGATATGGTGGACGACAACGCTTATGCCGCCGTATAAGAGATGCAAATATTATTTTGAACTCCACACGGACCGTGAGGTGTGGTATTATTTTGAGGACGGATTTCTCACAAAAGAACAGATGGATATGCCGGGGCGGCTCCTTCAGTATTTTATCGTACCGTGGATGAACCCGGCGGATGTGAACCGCACGCCCGCGTGGGTCAATGACACTGTGTGGTATCAGATCTTCCCGGACCGCTTCTGCAGCGGGGACCCTCAGAGGGAAAAGGGGGATGTCCGGCCGTGGCAGACAGGCCCTGTGACAAACCGGGAGAGGTACGGCGGGGACCTGGAGGGGATCCGGCAGAAGCTCCCCTATCTCGCAGAGCTTGGGATCACGGGGATCTATCTGAATCCCATCATGGAGGCGGAGACGAACCATAAGTACGATACTACAGACTATACGAAGATCGATCCAGCGTTCGGGGACGACGCCGTCATGGAACGCCTGGTGGCAGAGGCGCATGAAAAAGGGATCCGTGTGATGGTGGACGCAGTGTTCAACCACTGCGGGAGAAAGTTCGCCCCCTGGCTGGACGTCCAGGAAAAGGGACGGGCTTCCAGGTATGCGGACTGGTTTATGGTGCAGGACTGGTCTGACCTGCGCAAACATGAGAATACCAGGGACGGAAGGTTCTATTCCTTTGCATTTGCGGACTGGATGCCAAAGCTCAATACAAATAACGAAGAAGTCATCCGCTATTTCTGTGATGTATGCGAGGGATGGATCCGGAAATACGACATCGACGGCATCCGTTTTGATGTGGGAAATGAAGTGTCTCACCGGTTCTTGAAAAAAATTAGAGAACACTTAAAAGCAGTTAAGCCGGACATCTATCTCCTCGGGGAGATCTGGCATGACGCCAGCCAGTGGCTGATGGGGGATGAGTATGACTCTGTCATGAATTATCCGCTCATGAGCGGGATCCACGACTATTTTCTCGACAGCTCCATGGATAAGCAGGAGTTTGAATACATGGTCAACCGCTGTTATACGATGTATATGCAGCAGAATAATAATGTGCTGTTCAACCTTCTGGATTCCCACGATACGGAACGGCTGATGAACCGCTTCCATGACCTGGATATTTTTTACCAGCAGCTGGCCGTGCTCTTTACACTTCCGGGAAGCCCGTGCATCTATTATGGGACGGAGATTGCCATGGAGGGCGGTTTTGACCCGGACTGCCGCCGGTGCATGCCCTGGGATGAGATCGGTGCAGGGAAATATACGGAGCGGATGAGCCAGATGAAGGAACTGATCCGTCTGAGGCGGACAGAGGAGGCATGCCGCAGCCTGCATTTCCATTTCCCGGACCAGTACGGGAACAGGCGGTGTGTGGAGTATATCAAGCTGGATGACGAAAACAGGAAGATCCAGGTCCTGCTGAACTGCTCCGATGAGGAGGTGCATACTGCTCCGGGAGGAGAAGTCCTGTTCGCGCGGAATTTTTCAGACGGTGTGCTGAAACCGAAGGGTACGCTGATCCGAAGGGTATGCTGACCCGAAAGTAAGATCATGAGAGAAGAGAGGTTTTGAATATGGAAGATAAGAAAGAAAAATGGTGGAAAAACGCTGTTGTATATCAGATCTATCCGAAAAGTTTCCAGGACTCGGACGGGGACGGCATCGGGGATATCCGGGGGATCATCCGGAGACTTGACTATCTGGCTGACCTGGGGATCGACGCGGTGTGGATCTCGCCGATGTACTGCTCGCCGCAGAATGACAATGGGTATGATATTTCTGATTATCAGGACATTGACCCCATGTTCGGGACGCTTGAGGATATGGATGAGCTGATCTCCGAGGCTGGGAAGCGCAAGATCCGTATCATCATGGACCTGGTGCTCAACCACACTTCCAATGAACACCGATGGTTCCAGGAGGCAAAGAAGAGCAGGGAAAACCCTTATCATGACTATTATGTGTGGCGCGACGGTGAGGAAGGAGTTTATCCGAATGACATGAAGGCAGCCTTCGGAGGTCCTGCGTGGGAGTGGGTGCCGGAAGTGAAGCAGTATTATTTCCATCAGTTCGCTCCCGAACAGCCGGACCTGAACTGGGAGAACCCGAAGGTAAGGCGGGAGATCTATGACATGATCCTCTGGTGGATGGACCGGGGAGTGGGAGGATTCCGTCTGGATGTGATCGACCAGATCGCAAAGGAGCCGGACCTGGGGATCACCAATAACGGTCCTAAGCTCCACGAATTCCTGCGGGAACTGAGCCGGGAGACATTCCAGAAAGGAGACCTCATCACAGTCGGCGAAGCCTGGGGAGCGACGCCGGAGATCGCGGAGAAATACAGCAATCCCGACGGAAGCGAATTCTCTATGGTGTTTCAGTTCGAGCACATTGGCCTGGACCAGCAGGAAGGGAAGGAAAAGTGGGACCTGGCGCCCCTTTCCCTTGTAAAGCTGAAAAAATGTCTGGCAAAATGGCAGAACGCACTCCACAAAAAAGGCTGGAACAGCCTGTTCTGGGATAATCACGATCTGCCCCGCATCGTATCCCGCTGGGGAGACGACGGCGCATACCGCGCAGAGTCCGCGAAGATGCTGGCAGCAGTCCTTCACGGGATGCAGGGCACCCCTTATATCTACCAGGGGGAAGAACTGGGGATGACGAATGTGAAATTTAAGGACATCACAGACTACCGGGATCTGGAAACGGTCAATATGTACCATGAGCGGCTGCAGGCGGGATATCCCCTGGAAGATGTCATGCATTCGATCTACGCCAAAAGCCGGGATAACGCCCGCACACCCATGCAGTGGAGCGGGGAAGAGAACGCCGGCTTTACCACAGGGACGACGTGGATCGCTGTGAACCCGAACTACACTGAGATCAATGCAGCGTCAGAGACAGAGGATCCGGATTCTGTATATCAGTTTTATAAAAAACTCGTACACTTAAGGAAAGAATATCCCGTCTTTGCAGACGGCGATTTCAGCCTCCTGATGCCTGAGGACGAGCAGATCTTTGCCTATACGCGGACAGACGCAGAGTGCAGGATGCTCGTGTGCGCGAACTTTACCGGGGAGCCGGTCAGATGCCCTCTGCCCGAAGAGTGGAAAGATGCGCAGATGCTCATCCATAACTATCCGGGAGATCGGCTGAATGAAGAACTGAAGCCCTATGAGGCGGCGATCCTGCTGAAAAAGTAAGATGAAAAGCCATCGGCTGTGAGGGGAAAAGATGCCCTGAGCCGATGGCTTTTTTATGAGACTAAAGTATATTCAAAGCTGTGTTCATACATGAATTCGGGAGAGCAGTCGATCTCTCCGTCATTCCATGTGACAACGCCGTGATCGATAATCGGTCTGGAAAATACGCTTTTATCTCTTAAAGGCCGGAACACTTCTCCTGTTAAGATAGTTGCGTCAAATAACCGGCTTTCGCCAGTGGAAAAAGTAATGATCATCATCATATCATCCAAAGGTTTTACAGAGGATACTTTTATTGTCTCTGTCGGATGCCCACCATAAACGAATCCATTAGAAAAAAACATAAGACTTACCTCCTCTTAGAATTGTAGTTCTGTTTACTTTAAAGGTTCTATTTTTTCAAAGGGGATTTGACGTACTACGTTGTTCCATGCGACGTATAATTCATCTTCATGTATTGCCATCCATCCTGATACCATTCGGTATTGCTTTAGGGGAAGTTTTCTTTCAAGAACTCATAAAATCTGCTTATTTCCGGCATAGTATCACCTCCCCCTGTCGTATTAACAACAGATGAAATCAGTATTATTATATACGAGGACAAGGTTATTTACAAGAAAGACCGAATCAACTTATTTTATATGGATAATCAATTGACTCTATGCTAAAATTTATTAAGTGCAGTGGGATCAAAAGGAAAAAGGTATAGATTTTACAGGTTAAAACAGAAGTTGGAAATGGAATAATCCACAGCTTTTTTCAAAAGATAATATAGCGGAGGGCTGAGATCAAAAAGAAAGAGAGAAAGTCGGACAGGCAGGAGGAATTATGAAGAAGATACTTTTTTTGATCATTGATATGCAGAATGGATTTGTGAACAAATATACAGAAGGACTTGACAGGAAGATACTGGATTTTCACGATAAGATCAAGGACAGAGTGATCACTGCCGGAACCCGGTATGTCAATCACGAGCATACGGCGTGCTATTTATTTGAGGGCTGGAAAGACTGCATGGCAGGGAGCAAAGAAGCGGAGATCATCCCTACTCTCGTTCCGATCATGGAAAGAGTGTTTGACAAAGACAAGTATAGCTGTTGGAATGAAGAAATGAGACAGTATCTCCGAGATAACAATGTGGAAAAAGTTTATTTCGCAGGGGTGAATACAGGATGCTGCGTACTTCACAGCGCTTTTGATTTTTATGATGACCTGGTGGACTGTACCGTAATAGAAGATCTCTGCGGCTCAACCTCGGGGAGCAAAGAACACGAAGAAGGGATCGCAGTTCTGCGGAGCTGCATTACAAAAGAAAGAGTAGTCACAGCGGAGGAGGCCCTCAAAGAGATCAATCTGGATTTGTGGGGGAACCTTTTTACTGACTAAACGTCCGAAAACCGTCGATGTAATGCAGACGTTTTCGCGGCGGACGGGGATATGGCTCAGGTTCCGGCTCCGTAATCTGGGAAAGACATAAAAGGGAGAAAGCATGGCTAAAAGCAATTGTCCGGCGGAAGATTCGGCTCCGCCTCAGGCATCCGCCGGACAATTAACGCCACGC
>DWUV01000107.1 GCA_019120595.1 Candidatus Mediterraneibacter tabaqchaliae
GAAGCAAAAATAATAATTGTCCGCTGCCTATGCCTGTGGTAGTATATGGACAGGAACAACCGTGTTACAGGGTGGCTGACCTCTATTCTACATAGAATGGGGGTGGTGCTGATGGACAAGAAACCGTTTGACTTTAAAGATCTGATGGCTTTTGGAATGTTCATTCTGGCATTGCTGACATTCGTTTTCGCGAACATGAAGTAATGTTGTAAGCATAGAAAGACCACCCCGGAACTTTGGCTGAGTAATGAGGTGGTAATTCTATGTTATTCCTTGTTATATGGTCAACCCCTTGTGGGCGGTTGCTCCTTTTATATTTACAATATAGCATATTGGCTATTTTGATTCAAGAATTTGATACGAAAAGTTTTAATCATCAGTTAGCCGGACGTTACGGTTCTTTTCCTAACCGCCGGACTGGAAAAACAATCCTCTTGACCAGCAAACATTTGTTCCCTCATAATAAACGCAGAGGAGGCGAACAAAGGTTTGGAAAATAAAAAGCGAGTGATTTTTCACGTTGATGTTAATTCGGCATACTTAAGCTGGGAGGCAGCTTACCGGCTTCATCACCTGGGCGGGCACACAGATCTGCGTGAGCAGGTCTCTGCGGTAGGCGGGGACGCGGCGCTGCGGCACGGGATCATCCTGGCGAAATCGATCCTAGCAAAGCGGTATGGTATCCGGACCGGCGAAGCGATCGTGGAGGCGCGGAGAAAGTGCCCGGATCTGATCCTTGTCCCGCCCAATTACGGACTGTATGAGAAATGTTCGGCTGCATTTATGGATATCCTGAGGCAGTACTCTCCGGATGTGGAACAGTATTCTGTGGATGAGGCGTATGTAGACATGAGCGGGACAGAAGGGCTGTGGGGCGGCGCCAAGAGCGCTGCCGAGCTGATCAAAGACCAGATCCGGGATACGCTTGGTTTTACAGTCAATATCGGGATCTCGGAAAATAAACTGCTGGCAAAGATGGCGTCTGATTTCCGCAAGCCGGACCGGGTCCACACTCTGTGGAAGGAAGAGATATCGGAGAAAATGTGGGGGCTTCCTGTCAGCGATCTGTTTTTCGCAGGGCGGGCGACCGCAGATAAGCTGTTCCGGCTTGGCATCCGGACCGTGGGAGAACTGGCCCATGCGGACCCGGCGCTCCTGAAACTGCACTTGAAGAAGCACGGCGAGGTGATCTGGGCGTTTGCAAACGGGATGGATGTGTCGGTCGTCCAGTCGGAACCGCCGGCGAATAAAGGATACGGCAATTCGACGACCATTGCCTTCGATGTGACAGACGCTTCCACGGCAAAGCTGGTCCTTCTGGCGCTGGCGGAGACCGTGGGGACCCGGCTGCGGGAGGCGCAGGTGAGGGCGGAAGTGATCGCCGTCGGGATCAAGTCCTCTGATTTTAGTTATAAGAGTCATCAGATGACACTGAAAAACGCCACGGACATTACGTCGGAAATACACAAGTATGCCTGCAGGCTTTTTGACGAGCTCTGGGATGGCGCGCCTATCCGGCATCTCGGGCTCCACACGAGCCGCATCCGGGACGGTGTGGATATGAGGCAGATGGATCTGTTCGACGAGACGGATTATGAGAAGCTTAAGAAAAGAGATGCTGCTGTAGACCGAATCCGCAGAAGGTACGGCATCGACTCCGTGAAACGGGCGGCGTTTACAGAATGTCCCATCGATCATATGAGCGGCGGGATTTCCCGGGAGAAGCGGTCAGTGGACTATACAAAGATCAGGGTATCATAAAAGGAAGGGAACACCACATTTACAGTGGGGGAAATACAGACAGTACAGAGGTGAGCAAAAATGAGCATGGGGATCGGGACAAATGCCCGGAAGCCGGATGAAGGAAAACTGAAGAGGGAGAACCTGCGTGAGGTCGCCTGCGGAGTGTGGTTTACGAGCACCGGGACGGCAATGCCGAAGATGATCAAATATGAGGACGATGAGGGGATGATCCGCAGCGTCGGGCAGATCCATGTGCAGACGCGGGAGAAGAAGTACTACTGCGGCATCCCTATTCACGAGTACCGATGCAGCACAGTGGCACAGGGGAAAGAATACCTTTTCCGTCTGTATTATTATGCAGAAGAAAACCGGTGGAAATTAAGCTGGGAGAGCGGAAAGTGAGAGACAGACCTGTTATCCGGGGGGGGAGGATAATAAGAGAGATATAAATAAGAGAAATATAAATGAAAAAAATATATGCAAAAGAACATTTAAGCGGGAGGGAACGGAGAAGAGCATGTGCGGGCGGTATTATGTGGATGAGGAAACGGCGAAGGAGATCCGGCGGCTGGTGCTGAAGCTGGATCAGAGATTTCAGGAAAAATCGGATCAGAATATGGCGCGGAAAATGGATTGGAATATGGCGCGGGAAATGAATCGGAATATTGTAAGGGAAGCGGAGCGGAAGCTGGATGCAGGTGCATTTTATGGAGCAGCAGGCGGAACTGCGGCTGTCTTCCCATCGCAGAAAGCCGCGGTGATCATGGGAAGGGAACGTCATCTGGAGGCGGAGCAGATGCTATGGGGCTTCCCGCGGTTTGACGGCAGAGGGCTCCTGATCAACGCCAGAGCGGAAACCGCCGCAGAGCGCCGTACGTTCCGGGAGAGTATCCTGCACAGAAGGTGCGTGATCCCGGCAAAGGGATTCTGGGAGTGGAATAAGTCGAAAGAGAAGTTTTCCTTTGAGCGGCCGGACGCACAGGTCATGTTCATGGCGGGATGCTACGACTGCTTTGACGGTCAGGAGAGGTTCGTGATCCTGACGACAGAGGCGAACCCTTCCGTAAAGCCGGTCCACGACCGGATGCCGCTGATCCTGGAGCGAAATGAACTGGAAGACTGGGTGACGGACGACGGCGCTACGGAGCATTTCCTGCACAAAACGCCCGTGCTTCTGGAACGGGAAGCGGAATATGAACAGATGAGCCTGTTTTAGCTTTGTATCTGAGGCATTTTATGGTAAACTGGTACGGTAGGCGGCAGTGGACAAACTGCTGCGCCAGAAGAAATTTACGGAATGATAGATGAAGGAGTCAGATTATGCCAGTTTATGATTTTAATAATTCTCCGGCAGGTTCCAAAGAGCCTGTCTGCACCTATACGGTTTTCTATACAAATGAGCCCGAAGCGTCCGCGGAACATCCGCTTCTCGTCCTTGACAACAGCGCCGGGGAGCTGAAACACCATTCCAATGGTGTGTTCACAAACCCGATCCGTCGGACAGCTTTTGAGTTCCAGGGGGAGGACGGCACGGTCAGCGCGGATATCCTGCGGATCGACGCCCGGTTCGTAAGCCTGCTGAAATGGATGGGGGAGAACCACATCAATGTGCGCCTCTCCGGCGCGGCGCGCGGCAATGAGTATGCGGTGTATAAGATCCGCGAGATTGCTTTCGGCGGCGGGGTGAAGCTCTCTGCGGAGGACGGCTTCCTTCAGTTTATGATCGAGCGCCTTCTCTCCAGCGACGCGCCCTCCGAAGAAGTGCCGGATGAGGACGAGGAGGAGACCGGCGACAGCATGAAGCTGACCAGCATTCAGAGCATTACGGATTTCATGACCTGCGCGGGAAGGACACTGCCGGACAATATCCGCCTCTGGGCGCGGCGAAACCTTGCGGTGGCGCGCTCCCATGAGGTGTCCGCAGAAGAGCGCCGCCACGCCCAGCGCGCGCTGTCCATTATGATGAATATCCAGTGGAAGGGAAATTATTTCCCGCCGGTGGATCCTGACGAGGCGCGCCGGATCCTGGACGAAGAGCTGTACGGCATGGAATCTGTGAAGCAGAGGATCATTGAGACTATCATCCAGATCAACCGCACCCACACCCTGCCGGCTTACGGGCTTCTCCTGATCGGTCCTGCGGGTACGGGAAAGTCTCAGATCGCCTACGCGGTGGCGCGGATTCTGAAACTGCCGTGGACGACTTTGGACATGAGCTCCATCAACGACCCGGAGCAGCTTACCGGAAGCTCCCGGATTTATGCAAACGCAAAGCCGGGCATTATTATGGAGGCATTCTCCATGGCGGGCGAGTCCAACCTCGTGTTTATCATCAATGAGCTGGACAAGGCGGCCGCGGGAAAAGGAAACGGCAATCCGGCGGACGTCCTTCTGACCCTGCTGGACAACCTTGGATTTACCGACAATTATATCGAGTGTATGATCCCCACAGTGGGTGTGTACCCCATCGCCACTGCCAATGACAAAGATCAGATCAGCGCGCCGCTCATGTCCAGGTTCGCTGTGATCGAAATCCCGGACTACACTGCGGAGGAAAAGAAGGTCATCTTCTCCAAATACGCGCTCCCGAAAGTGCTGAAACGGATCGGCATGCAGGAGAAAGAGTGCACCCTGACTCCGGACGGGCTGGACGCAGTCATTGACCTGCACAGAAATACAAGCGGGATCCGCGACCTGGAGCAGGCGGCGGAGCACATCGCGGCAAATGCGCTGTACCAGATCGAGGTGGATCATGTGGAGTCCGTGACATTTGACGGGGCGATGGTGAGAGCGCTGCTTTCCTGAAATAAACCCGGGGATGCATCCGGAACAGGTGTGCAGTTGATTGATGAAAAGATTCTTGCGGTAAGAGGTGTGATGAAATGAGCAGGATCAGGATTATAAAGAAAAACGATGAATACAGCTCCGAGTACGAGGTCGGAGATATTTTTGAGATTCAGGGGACATGGTACGGCGGCGTACATATCACGGGGAAATCCGGCGTTCCGGTCTCTCTGGACAAAGGAGAGTATCAGGAGCTGGACACAGAACCCGAACCGGAGACAGAAGAGGAAGAGTTGAAAAGGGATATCTGTGTTGGCGATATTGTGCAGCACTTTAAGAGGGAGTGGGTGTCCGCCGACACCTCGGAATACCTGTATAAAGTGCTTGCCTTCGCCCAGCACACGGAAACCGGGGAACGGCTGGTCATCTACCAGGCGCTCTACGCGCCGTTCAAGGTGTGCGCAAGACCCTACGCCATGTTCATGAGCGGGGTGGACAGGGAAAAGTATCCGGACATCCGGCAGAAATACCGGTTCGAGAAAGTAAAGGTGTGAGAAGATGGCGTCAGAGAGAACGGACGAGCTGTACAGGCTTCTGCTGGAGAGGGGATATCCGAAGGAGTTCTGCGCGGAGATCGCGTATAAAAATATGAACACAGATTACACCGCTACGAGGATGATCGGGTATCTCTACCGTGTGACAAACCCGAGGCTTGAGGATCTGGTGGATGAGATGCTGGCGATCTTAAGCGACAGAGATGATATCATGCGGAAGAAAGAGATGGAGCATGCCCAGGCCGTGCTCAATGATATTTATAACAATGGGCTGTAAAGGCAGGAGTTTGGTTTCAGGATATTTCAGAGATATGGAGGCGGATACGATGAGCGGACTGCAGAGATTTACAGATGCGCAGAAAATGGACTTTGACACTGCACTGGCGGAAATACAAAACGGGCGTAAAGAAAGCCACTGGATGTGGTATATCTTCCCGCAGCTTGGCGGGCTGGGATTCAGCAGCATGTCAGAGTATTACGGGATAAAAGATCTGGAGGAAGTGAAGGCGTTCCTGAATGACCCGTATCTGGGAGAAAATCTGAGGACGATCAGCAAAGCGTTGCTGGAACTTAAGACCGATGATCCACATCAGGTGTTCGGAAGCCCGGATGACTTGAAGCTGCTGTCGTGCATGACGCTGTTTGAGACGGCGGAGGGGAGAGGCGGAGTATTTACGAAAGTGATCGAGAAGTATTATAAGGGGAAACGGGATCGGAAGACGGAGAAGATGCTGGAGAGAGGATAAGACGAGGGTCGAAAGAGAGGGCGGCTGGAAATGAAAACAGTATTTTTACATGGTCTGGGACAGACAGCGCACGACTGGGACGCAGTGCTGAGCCGGGCGTCACTGCCGGACGCGGACTGTCCGGAGCTGTCTATGCTGACGGATGGGGAACTGACATATGCCGGACTGCGGACAGGTCTTGAAAAACGATATGTGGATGTGAAAGAAGCATTCCGGATATGCGGTCTTTCCCTTGGCGCAGTGCTTGCCCTTGATTATGCGATCCGCCACAAGGAAAAAGTAGATTCCCTGATCTTGATCGGGGCGCAGTATAAGACGCCAGCTCTGCTGATAGATTTTCAGAATCTCATATTCCGCTGTATGCCTGAAAAAGCTTTTTCGGATATGGGTCTTTCAAAACAGGATATGATCCGGCTATGCCGTTCCATGCGCTCTTTGGACTTTACCTCTGGACTGAGAGAAGTCAGCTGTCCGGTGAAGATCCTCTGCGGAGAAAAGGACAGGGCGAATCTGAAAGCGTCAAAACAGCTCTGCAAGCTCCTGCCGCAGGCGGAATTACACATTGTTCCGGGCGCGGGACATGAGATCAATAAATGTGCGCCGGAGGCGATAGCTGCTATACTTAACTGCTGATCGGGAGAAGAAGGAAATAAGAAAAACAGGAGTGGAATAAGGTGCCTGCATTGTTTGGAGAAGGAAACATGAGGGTGCTTATTTTACTATAATATGATTTACTAAGACTTCCCATACCTGAAATGGGCTTCGCTCCTTGAA
>DWUV01000108.1 GCA_019120595.1 Candidatus Mediterraneibacter tabaqchaliae
AGCGTGGCGTTAATTGTCCGGCGGATGCCTGAGGCGGAGCCGAATCTTCCGCCGGACAATTGCTCTTAGCCATGCTTTCTCCCTTTTACGTCTTTCCCAGATTACGGAGCCGGAACCTGAGCCATATCCCCGTCCGCCGCGAAAACAACCTGCATCAAACCGACGGTTTTCGGACGTTTCGCCAATCGTCCGGCTCCCCCACAAATCCAGATTTCTCACTCATAGCGCACCATCTCTCTTTTGAGTCTCTGCATGATCTTTTTCTCCAGCCTGGATATATACGACTGTGAGATCCCGAGCATATCCGCTACTTCTTTCTGTGTCTTTTCATGTCCCTCCGGGTCATCCAGCCCGAAGCGCATCCGCACGATCATCTTTTCCCGGCTGCTCAGCTTGTTCAGTGCGCGGATCAGGAGCTTGCGCTCCGCCTCATTTTCCAGATCCCGGTATATGGTATCCTCTTCTGTTCCCAGGATATCTGAGAGAAGGAGCTCATTGCCGTCCCAGTCTACATTAAGGGGTTCATCGATCGATACTTCCATCTTTGTCTTGCTGTTTCTCCTCAGATACATGAGGATCTCATTTTCAATGCAGCGGGACGCATAGGTCGCGAGCTTGATCTTTTTTGTGGGATTGAAGGTGTTGATCGCTTTGATCAGCCCTATGGTGCCGATCGAGATCAGATCCTCCACGCCGACCCCGGTATTGTCGAATTTTTTTGCTATGTACACGACCAGCCGGAGATTGTGCTCGATCAGGGTCTTTTTTGCCTCCTCCGCCCGCTCTGTCCCGAGTTCCTGGATCATTTCCTTTTCATACGCCCCCTCAAGAGGAGGGGGGAGCACTTCTGTGCCCCCGATATAGTGGATCTCCCTGCCTCCCCCGAACAGCAGGTTTTTGATATCCGGTATGACCCGCAGTTTGAACTGCTGCGGCACAGCTACTTTTATGATCATCTTATTTCCTCCTCTATTTGATTTCTATGAGAGTATCCCCGGATTCAGGATGATCTCATACTCTTTATTTTGGGAAAGCCTTTCCTCCCCGACACCAAACAGAGGCTTCTGTATCCATCTGTCCCCTCCGTCTCTGCCTGCGTGTACACACATTTTATCGATCCGGAATACCTTCATGACCTGATTTCCCCCTATACACCGATAAGGCAGCAGATGAAACCCCTTCTCTGCTTCCGGGAGATCTGTGATCTCACTTAAGATCTCCGGATCCAGGATATTTACAGGGTCATCTGTAATAAAATCTCTCAGGCTGTTCCCTGTATCCCACAGTCCCCGGACTGTTTTTTCCCCTTTTGACGTATATAGAGTCACCTCCAGGATCGCTGTCTGATGCTCTGCCATATGAGAAAGCAGTTTCCACATCCGCATAAGCAGAAGGTAAGATCCAAAGGCAGCGCAGTAAAACAGGCTGGCCACGCGCATGTACGGACGGAGGATCTGCATGATCCCGCCCATAAATGCCGATATGGCATAGAGAAGGATCAATGCTTTCACGAACTGCGGCATGTTCTTTATCTTCAGTCCTGCAAAGAGCATTGCACTGTTAATGCAGGCATGAAACAAAAAAAGCTTTACCGCTCCCGGCAAAGGGGCTGCGACCACTGCGCAGGTGAGCAGACTGCCAAGCGCAGCACAGAGAAAAAGGCGTCCCCGCGTGCTTCCGCATTTCAGGATATGGTCAAGGGCCAGGAGGAGCAGGCTGTCCATCATGAGGTTTTCCAGAAAAAAAACATCTATGTACAGCTCATAATACATCCTCCACCTTCTTCCCCTGGAAATCAATCCGGGTATCATTATATCTCTCTTAACCGTTGAAATTTGTCAGATGGTGACGGACGTGAAGAAATATATTTCGACAGAAAAAAACAGACGTCACGATCCTGTGACATCTGTTTTTATGAATCTGTATTTTACTAAGCATGTCCCCTTATTTCTTAAAGAAATCCGGGATCTTAATGGACTGTTCTTTTACCGTGCTGGACGGAGTCCTCGGCTGCAGTGTAGGCATTGTGCCTCCCTGTGTCCTGGACGCTGTCCTGCTCTCGCTGTCGAGACGGCTCCTTACCGGGGAATCCCCTGACGGAAGGATCGATCCGACCTTCTGCTGCCCTTCCAGCCTTGCTTTCAGCTTGGAAGCGCTGCCGCCTACATTATGTAAGCCTGTGGCGATAACAGTGATCGTACATTCGTCTGACTTCGTATCATCGTACATTGCACCGAAGATAATGCTTGCGCTCTCTCCCGCCAGCTCCTGTACGTAATCAGCCGCGTCAGATGCATCCATAAGGGTGATATCGCCGGATACATTGACAATGACATTGGATGCGCCCTGGATCGTTGTCTCAAGCAGCGGGCTTGCGACAGCTTCTTTGACCGCCTCAAGAGCTTTGTCATCACCGCGTCCGGAACCGATACCGATGTGAGCGATACCCTTGTCCTTCATAACCGTCTGGATATCAGCGAAGTCGAGGTTGATCAGGGACGGAACATTGATCAGGTCTGTGATACCCTGGATACCCTGCTGGAGTACCTCATCCGCCTTCTTGAGTGCCTCCGGCATCGTTGTGCGTCTGTCTACGACTTCAAGAAGCTTATCATTCGGGATCACGATGATCGTATCAACATTTTCTTTTAATTTATCGATTCCTGTAAGAGCGTTCTGCATCCTGGTCTTGGACTCGAAACGGAACGGCTTTGTCACGACTCCGACTGTCAGGGCTCCCTGCTCTTTCGCGATACGCGCGATGACCGGAGCTGCACCTGTACCTGTACCGCCTCCCATACCGCAGGTAACGAACACCATGTCCGCTCCCTTGAGCGCTGCTGAGATCTCTTCTGAACTTTCCTCTGCCGCCTTCTCTCCTACTTCAGGCTGCGCTCCTGCGCCAAGACCTTTTGTAAGCTTCTCGCCGATCTGCATCAGTGTCGGCGCCTTGCAAAGCTGCAGTGCCTGCTTATCTGTATTCACTGCGATAAATTCCACGCCTGCGATCTGTTCATCGATCATGCGGTTCACAGCGTTATTACCGCCGCCGCCGACTCCGACAACAATGATTCTTGCAGCCGCTTCTGATTCGTTGGTTTTAATTTCTAACAAGAGTATTTCCTCCTTTGTCGTCTTATTAATTTCTTATACATCCCTTTTATTGAACGATAGAATCCAATAAATATATAATAAAGTCTTTTCTTTAAATAATCAATAGATTTTTCTTATTTTTCTGATATTTTTATACGATTGGCAAAAGCCCTTTCCGACACCGTGAAGTCCTCTATGCAGACGGCACAAACCGTATGGACTCAGACTCCGGATCATAGTTCTCAAGGTGCAGCGTTCCCGCGGTATCCGGGTATAACTCCGCAAGTTTTGCCAGGATCGGAGACACCTGCTGTATCTTTTCTTCATAGTCTCCGCTGCCTAACAGCACCTCCACGATCCCGAAATAAACCTGGACGTTTCCGTCTGTGCATGACATTTTGTCCGGTGTAAGATCACATTTTTTCAGATTTTTTGAAACTTCAACGATTTTTCCGAAAATGGTGTCATCTTCAACAGGAAGCTTCTTCCCCATCTCAACTTTTGCCGTATCAAATGCAAGATTTTCAATATAGGGAGTTCCTTCTATCAGCTGATTCGATCTCAGGGACACGATCCCGGAACCGTCAAAATACAGATACGCCCCTTCATAGTCAACATATCCTGCCATTTCTTTTTCTTTTACTTTCACTTTGACTGTCCACGGATCTTTCAGGGTAATCTTCAAACTTTCCACCCCGGACGGCAGATCCGCATCCGTGAGATTATATTTTGCCATAATATACAGTGTATTCACAGAAAACCTGTCATTCTGTATCCATGTAGTGATCGTATTTTCCCCATAATATGAATTGCCTTCTACTACAAAGGAACGAGTCTGAAACAAAAATACAGCCGCAGCCGCAAGAGCTGCAAGCGCAGCAATGACTGAGACCACGATCAGCCATACTCTTATCTTCCTGTGCTTTCTCCTCTTCATCCGAATGCCTCCTTTGTCCGTTCAGCCGCTTCCTGTCGCGTCCTTCCGTTCAGCCGCGCCATTCGCAAAACCGCACTCCGTGCTTACTGCGGCGTCCGCCGCTGTTTTGCTCATGAGCAGGCGCTCACCCCATGTATGCCAATGCACCCAAAACCATGCGAGCATGGTTTGTGTGCGCATTGGCATACATGGCTGAACTGGTTATTTCATTCTACCAGACTTGATACGCTTAGGACAAGTCCCATTTCCATGAGAAGGAACATGACGGATGTTCCCCCATAGCTGATGAACGGGAGCGTGATCCCTGTATTGGGGATGGAATTCGTCACAACGGCGATGTTCAGGATGACCTGGATCATCATGTGCGCCATGGCTCCTGTGGCAATGAGCGCTCCCAGGAGATCCGGTGTCCTCGTGGCGATCACAAACAGCCGCCAGATCAGGATCAGGAACAGCAGGATGATGATCCCTGCCCCGACAAGCCCCAGCTCCTCGCAGATGATGGAAAAGATCATGTCATTCTGCGCCTCGGGAAGGAACCCCAGCTTCTGCACACTGTTCCCCAGGCCTCTGCCGAAGAGGCCGCCGCTGCCGATGGCGTAAAGCCCCTGGAGCGTCTGATAGCCTTTTTCGTATTTTTCCGGATGCTGCCAGATCGCGATCCTCTCCAGACGGTAGCTCTCCATGGCGAGGAACACTGCCATAAAAGCCGCTCCCGCGCTCCCCATCCAGATAAACTGTGAGTACTTCGGGCTTGCCACAAAGATGAGCACTACCGCGATCCCCAGTATGATGATCGCAGTGCTTAAGTTACTGGCGCCCACCAGACCGACCACAGGCAGCACGGGCAGCATCATAAGGATTAGCGTCCTGAACCTGTGCATCCGCCGGTCGTTTTTGCTTACCAGCCAGGCAAGGAAGAGGATGACCGCCACCTTCGCAAACTCCGAGGGCTGAAAAGAAAAAGGGCCCAAAGACAGCCATCTTTTGGACCCGTTATACTCATCTCCGAACAGCATCACAGCCACAGACAGGGCGATCGCTGTCACATATCCAGGAATCGCAAGGGGTATCCATTTATGGTAGTCGATCTGCGCGATGACTGTCATGCCCAGAAGGCCGATCAGTGTGGCAAATCCCTGCTTTTTTACATAATACAGGGGATCATGGAATTTTATCCTGCCATTGTAGGCGCTGGTGCTGTAAAGCACCACAAGTCCGACCGCCACAAGGATCAGGATCACCGCTGCCAGCGTCTCATCATACCGCCTCTTCCTTTTGGAACGCTCCAATAAACCCCACTCCCTACAACTGTTTTACTAGTTCTTTGAATTTATCTCCGCGTTCTTCGTAATTTTTAAACATTCCCCAGCTCGCGCATGCAGGTGAAAGGAGCACCGCATCCCCGGGCTGTGCATATCCTACACATTTCTCAAAAGCTTCCTCAAACGTATCTGCCAGGACCGTGTCCGTAAAGCCGAGCCTTGCCGCTGTCTCAGCGATCTTTTCCCGGGTCGCCCCGATCAGGACCAGCTTCTTCACCTTCCCGTCAAACGCCCGGATCCACTCATCGTAAGACGACTGCTTATCATAGCCGCCGCCGATCAGTACTGTGGGACGGTTCATGGCCCGGATCCCGCGTATCGCCGCATCCGGGTTCGTGCCCTTGGAGTCATTGTAGTAGGCGACTCCGTTCTTCTCCGCCACGAACTCGATCCGGTGCTCTACCCCGGCAAATTCTTTTAATGTCCTGCGTATCACATCCATCGGGACGCCGTACGCATACGCCATAGCCACTGCTGCCATAGCATTTTCATGATTATGCGTGCCCAGGATCTGAAGCTCACTGACATCGCAGACCGGGATCTCCTCATCCACATTGCAGATGATCGTGGTGCCGTCCAGATACACGCCTCTTTTAAGTTTACGCCGGCTGCTGAAATATAGAACATCCGCGGAGATCTTTCCGCCGAATTCACGGAGGACATCATCCTCATAATTCAGCACGCACACATCGTCCGCTGTCTGATTCTCCGCGATCCGCTCCTTTGCCTCAATGTATGCCTCCATCGTATGATGGCGGTTCAGATGGTCCGGAGTGATATTCAGGATCGCGCTCACTCTCGGGCGGAAAGTATGTACCGTCTCAAGCTGGAAACTGCTCATCTCTGCTACGATCACAGAGTCTTCTCTTGTCTCCGGCACAATGCTCGTATACGGATTCCCGATATTTCCCACCACAAAGGTGCTCTCCTTCCAGTTCCCCATGATCTGTCCGAGAAGGGCTGTTGTGGTCGTCTTTCCGTTTGTCCCTGTAATGGCAAGGACATCTCCTTTTCCGAGCACATAGGCAAGCTCGATCTCTCCCCACACAGGGATCCCCGCCTCTTTCATCCGGTCCACGACCGGAAGGTCCGTCGGCACCCCCGGGCTCATCACTGTCAGGGACAGTCCGCCCAGAAGCTCTTCCGGGAACTCTCCCAGCACCACGCTGAGCCCCGCAGGACCCGCATCGTCAGCAGCATTCTGCCCTGACGGCTTCCCGTCCACGGAGTCTGTTCCCGCCAGGCTCTCCCGGATCTTCGTTTTGAGCTCTTCCGCATCCAGCTTCTCATTCCCGTCATACAGGACCACCTGAGCGCCTTCTCTCAGGAGAAGTCCGGCTGCCGCTTCCCCGCTGATGCCGGATCCAAATACAAGTACTTTTTTCCCTTTCATCTCCATCGTGCTATACCCCCATTAATGCGATCAGGCAGAGGAGCGCCGTGATTATGGAAAACACAGCCACAACTCTTGTCTCCGACCATCCGCACAGCTCGAAGTGATGATGGATCGGAGCCATCTTAAAGATCCTCTTCCCGCCTGTCTTTTTAAAATATGTGACCTGGATGATAACAGAAGCCACTTCTACCAGGTAAATAAACCCGACGATAATGATAAACAGCGGCATCTGGAGCATATACGCCGTCCCTGCAACAAAACCGCCCAGTGCAAGGGATCCGGTGTCACCCATAAATACGCTCGCCGGATATACGTTGAAAAGCAGGAACCCGAGCAGGGCTCCCACGACCGCGCAGGTAACCGGCTCGATCCCGCTCTTCGTGCCGATGGCCACCACGGTAAAGAACGTCGCCACCAGCACAGTCACGCTGGAAGCAAGGCCGTCCAGGCCGTCTGTAAAATTCGTCCCGTTGACCGTGCCGATCACCGCGACAAACAGGACCGGATACGCCACCCAGCCGAGATCCAGGTAATACCCGTCGGAAAACGGCACCAGCATGGTCAGCGGAATTTCTGCGACTCTAACCAGATAGAAGGCAAAGACCGCTGTGACGATGATCTGGAGCGCCATCTTCTGCATAGGCATCAGTCCGTCAGAACGTTTCAGCACCACCTTAAGATAATCATCCAAAAAACCGATCAGCCCGAATGCGACCGTCAGGAACAGCACCGGGACGATCTTCGGATAATCTTTCACATAAAACAGGGATGTCACGATCACAGAGATCAGGATCATAATGCCGCCCATGGTCGGCGTACCTGCTTTCTTTAAATGAGACTGCACGCCCTCCACGCGCTCAGTCTGCTTCATCTTCAGTTTCCGCAAAAAAGGAATGACAACCGGTCCCAGCACTAGGCTGACCGCAAACGATATCAGTACCGGTATCACTACATGACTGCTCATAAATCCACCTCTTTATCTCTTTCGTTTCTTAACCTGTTTAGTATAAACCATGGCTTACTTTTTTTCAATCCCGAGATACGGAAGCACATTGTCATAAATGCTCCTGAGCACCGGCGCCGCGATGGTCCCGCCGTAATAAATGCCCTGCGGGTCATGGATGATCACCATGCCGAGGATCTGAGGGTCATCCGCCGGCGCAAAGCCCAGGAAAGAGGAGATATACTTATTGGCGCTCCTGGGAAGCGTCTGCGATGTCGCTGTCTTTCCCCCGATGGAATACCCTTCCAGATATGCATTTTTCCCCGATCCTTCCGCTACCACGCTCTTCAGCAGCATCCGCATGGTCTCGGACGTCTCTTCTGAGACAATGCCGGACTCCGCTTCATACTCAAATTCTTCTACTACATTTCCTTCCCTGTCAAGGACCGCTGTCCCCACATGGGGAGTCACTCTGTTCCCCCCGTTTACGATCGAGCTGACTGTCACCGCCATCTGGATCGGCGTGACCTGAAAAGACTGTCCAAACGTCATGGTCGCCAGCTCCACGGTGCCGATATCCTCCTTCCGGTGCATGATCGTCCCCGCCTCCCCCGGCAGGTCGATATTGGTCAGCTTCATCAGCTCGAACTCCTCAAAATATTCATAGAACCGATCCGCCCCCAGCCTCAGTCCGATATCCATGAACACCGGGTTGCAGGAATTCTGGATCCCCTGGACAAAAGTCTCCTGCCCGTGCCCGCCCACCTTGTGGCAGCGGATCTTCCGATCCTCCACGATCCGATAGCCCGGGCAGAAAAACGTATCGTCAAGGGACACCACACCCTCTTCCAGGCATGCGGAAGATGTAATGATCTTAAACACGGACCCCGGCTCGTAAGTATCATTGATACAGCGGTTCCTCCACATCTGATTCAGTTCATCCTGGAGTTCCTCATCGGTCAGGGTGGCCTCATCCGCCCCTGTATCCAGCTCATAGGGCTCATTCAGGTTAAACTCCGGGACATTGACCATCGCGTAGATCTCACCGTTCTGCGGGTTCATCAGAAGGATGGAAACCGCCTCCGCCTGTTTTTCCTCCATGACTTTCTCCGCCGCCTGCTGGCAGTAGGACTGGATATTATAGTCCAGGCTGACCTGCAGCGTCTCGCCCGGCACCGGCTCGATCCGGTCCTCCGCCACTCCGTTAAGCTCCACTCCCCTCGCGTCCGTCACTGTGAGGATCGTACCGTTTATCCCCTTCAGATATTCCTCATATTTCACTTCCAGGCCGATGATCCCCTGATTATCCCCGCCCGTAAAGCCCAGGACGCGGGAGGCAAGCTCATCATAAGGATAATAGCGCTTATAATCCTCATCTACCTTCACTCCTGCCAGGTCATAGCCGCGGATACGGTCTCCGACTTCCTTATCCACGTTCGTTTTGATCTTCTCCATGGAAGATACCTTTTCCACCTTTTTTCTGACCTCTGCCTCGTCCAGTTCCAGCTCCCGGCTCAATACAGAGATGACTTCCTCCGGTTTTTCCACCTGGCTGTGGATGACAGAGATCGTACATACCGTGCGGTTCGTTGCCAGCACCACTCCGTTCCGGTCCACGATCTCTCCCCTTGCGGCCTTGATCTCACGTTCCCGCTCGTGGAGATCCTGGGCCAGCTCCTGATAATAGTCCGCATCAAAGATCATCAGGTAGACCAGCCTGCCGATCAGGGCTGCCAGGACCAGGGCAGCGCACAGAAAGACGACCATGATCTTCTTTTTATTGTATGTCTTATTTTTCTTCATATTATAAAAACCATGCAGAAGATGTTGTTACAGCTTATTACATCTTCTGCATGGTTATTCGCGTTTCCGCTATTCCGCTGAACTTCCGGAAGCCCAATCGTCCAGGTCCGGACTGTAATCCTCATCAATATAAGCACCGTCCGGGTTATCGTAGGTATCCTCGTAATTCTCGTCGTAATCCGCGTACTCTGTATCTCCGAAATTCTGTCCCTCTGTCCGGACATTCTCCCCGCTCTCCGCGATCGTCGTGATCCCGAGATAAGGGAATGCCTCCTCCATGATCTTTTTGCTCAGCCCCAGCACAAGAGAACTGTCCCCTGCCGAGTCATTCCTGGCCTCATCGATCACTACATAGACCAGTATCTCCGGGTTTTCCTGGGGCGCGTATCCGATATAAGAAAGAAGGTATTTGCCGTTCCCTCTTGGAAGCTTTTCCGCGGTCCCTGTTTTCGCGCCGATATCATACCCTTCTACCTGCGCCCTCTGGCCTGTCCCGTAGTCCATGGTCGCTTTCAGATAGGTTTTCAGCATCTTTGAGGTATCTGCTGATATCGTCTTCCGCAGGAGGACCGGATCCTTAGTCTCGATCACATTGCCGTTTTCATCCTGGATCTGCTTTACCACATGAGGCTCATAGTAATATCCCCCGTTGATCAGGGAGGCGAATGCCGCAGCCATCTGCGTCATGGTCACATTGAAATTCTGCCCGAATGAGTTGCTGGCAAGGTCCACATCCGTCATATTCTCTGCAGTATACAGGAGCCCGGCCGTATACGCCTCTCCCGGGAGGTCGATCCCCGTATACTCTCCGAACCCGAAAATATGCTGGTACCTGGTGAAATTATCCACCCCGATCGCTGACGCCATATCCATAAGGGCAACATTGCAGGAATTCGCGATCGCGTCCTGGATCGTTTCCATCCCGTGCCCCGCCCGGTAATGGCAGCCGATCTCCCAGCCCATGACATTCTTTGAGCCGCCGCAGTAGTATGTCTCATCTCCCTTGAGAGTCCCGGTCTCCAGGCCCGCTGCCACTGTAAATGGTTTCGCCACTGACCCGGGTTCATATGCATCGCTGACACAGAAATTGCGCCAGAGATCGCTCAGGACTTCCGCTTCTTTCTCTTCGTCCGACAATGCATCCCATGCCGGAGTCCGTTTCTGTTCGGTATAATCTTCGGCTACTTCCTGCGTCTTCGCGGCCCACGCCTCGTCCGTATAGACCAGGGACCAGTTCCTTGGGTCATTCAGATCAAAATTAGGATAGGATGCCTCTGCCAGGATCTCTCCTGTATTCGGGTTCATGATCATAACAGCAGTATTCTTGCTGCCGGGCTCTCCGTCCCCGGCGCGCTCCTGGTTAAACTCCAGGATCGCCTCCTCCACGATATTCTGGAGGGTCACGTCAATAGTGGATACCACGGTATTCCCGTTCTTCGCCGGTTTGACCGTGCGCTCCACGGAGGATTCCGAATCAAAATATCCGTACTCTCTCCCATCCGTTCCGTTCAGCACGTCGTTGTATGCGTTTTCAATACCGATCGCCCCGTTATTTCCGGCGTAGGTAAAGCCGATCACATCGCTCGCCATGCCTCCGTACGGATAGCTTCTCGTATAGTCATCCTCCAGCCATACGCCCATCACATTCGGATAGTTCTCATCATCCTCATCGATCTCATTAAATTTCTGCGCAGTCTCGTAGTCAATATCCTGTGCGAGGATCTCATACTGGCTGTCCGGATCCTCTTTTACCAGCCTGTCAACCACGCTTTCCTCAATACCGAAGCATTCCCTGAGGACTTCCTTGGTAGGCTCAAGATACTCATCTTTATCTGTCAGCATCTTTACGTCAAGTATCACATTGTACACCCGCTCGCTGGTCGCCATCTTCGTGCCGTTGCGGTCAACGATATCCCCGCGCTTGTACGCGATCACCCGGCTGTTATAGTTCTGCTGGTCAAGGACTGCCTTGGTATATTTACTGCCCTTTGTGACATTGATGTATGTGATCCTTCCTATAAGAACAACAAAAGCCAGTATCACTGCCATAAATAGCATTACCAGCTTCCGTTGCATCCTGAGCGGGAATTTTTTTGTCAAAAATTCAAATCTGCTCTTTTTTCTTTTTCTTCCTGCCATATCATTTTTCCTTATTTTGATGCGTCGTCCGACTTCGCGAGCACACCGCTTTCGGGAATGTCACTGTACTGCTTTACATATTCCCCTGCCGGTCTGTCATACTCCACGACAGACCCTTCAGATTCTGGCACCATTCCCAGTTCATTCATCGCGCGGTCGCGCACAGTCACAAGATTCACGGAATCTACTGCTGCATTATAAGCCGTATCATTCGCCTCTGTCAACTCCGCGAGTTCTTCCTGCATCGCAGCCACATTCTCAGACCTGCTGACAACTTCCGACTGAAGGCTTAAATACACCATGCACACCAGCACGGCACACACTGCCGCCGCCGCGAGGAATACTGCGTACGCGGGGCTGATGCTCTTTGCGCGGTGTCTGTTCTTCGCCACCTGCCGGCTCATCTGCCTGTGCTGACCTGTCTGTTCCGGATGCGCTTCCGGCATTCTCTTCGGAAAAGGTTCCGCCTGGCGGACAGCATTTCCATACACATAGAACTGACCGCGATTATTTCCCCTGCGCCCCGTTGTTCTCTGATCGTATGTCCTGTATCCTGCTGCCATAACGCAATGCCCCTTTCCTGTTTTTTCTCCTCCGGGCTCTCCCCTTCCCGTCGGAAAATAAATATTTTAAACTACTCCCTGTTATGCCCGTTCAAATATCCTCAGTTTCGCGCTTTTTGAACGGCTGTTGGATTCCATCTCCTCCTCTGACGGAAGGATCGGCTTCCTTGTGACCACTTTTCCTTTTGAGATCTTCCCACAGACACATACCGGAAAGTGGCTCGGACAGGTACATGGATTTTCGTTTTTGCGAAATGCGCTCTTCACGATCCTGTCCTCCAGCGAATGAAATGTAATGATACAGATCCGTCCCCCTGGACTCAGCATGTCGATCATGTCGTCCAGCGAATCCCTGAGCACATCCAACTCATGATTCAGTTCGATCCGGATCGCCTGGAACGTCCGCTTTGACGGATGCCCCGAAGTCTTCTGGATCTTCATCGGGATGGCGTGCCGTATGATCTCATTCAGCTGTCCTGTTGTCTCGATCGGTCCCTTCACGCGCTCTGCGACGATATGCTTTGCGATATTTTTGGCAAATCTGTCTTCCCCGTAGTCGCGGATCACGCGGTAAAGTTCCGCCTCGCTGTATCCGTTGACAATGTCCCTTGCGGTCATCTTCTGTCTCTGGTCCATCCTCATATCAAGCGGCGCATCCGCCCGGTATGAGAATCCCCTTTCGGCAGTATCGAGCTGATATGACGACACCCCCAGGTCCAGGACGATCCCGTCCACCTTGTCAACTCCTATTTCCCGGAGCCTTGGCTTCATATCACGGTAATTGCTCCTGATTATCGTGACCTTCTCCCCGAAGCCTGCCAGCCGCTCTGACGCCGCTCTGATGGCGTCCGCATCCTGGTCTATTCCTATAAATCTCCCCTTGTCACCTAACCGGCTGCACACTTCAAAGGCATGTCCGCCTCCGCCCAGCGTGGCGTCCACGTATGTGCCGTCCGGTCTGACATTAAGCCCGTCCACTGTCTCGTGCAGCAGTACGGATACATGTTCGAATGCCATGGTCTCCTCCTTATCAGATCCTGATCCCTATGGATTCCATACGCTCTGCGATGGCATCCAGGTCTTCTTCGCTCACCTGGCTGCGCTCTTCCCAAAGCGCTTTGTCCCAGATCTCAACTCTGTCCTGGACTCCCACCAGGACAACATCCTTCTCCAGATGCGCAGCCTTGCGGAGCGACGGCGGGACAAGAACTCTCCCCTGCTTGTCGAAGCTGCCCTCCGAAGCGCTTCCGAAGAAATAACGTTTAAAGATCCTGGCATCCTTGTTCATGCGTGGTAAGGTCTCAAGCTCGGCAACAAATTTATTCCATTCTTCCTGAGAGTAGACAAAGAGGCATCCCTCCAGCCCGTTACATATGACGAAGCTGTCGCCCAGATCATCCCTGAGTTTCGCCGGAATGATGAGTCGTCCTTTTTCATCAATGCTATGGTTAAACTCTCCTAATAACATCTGGAATCCTTTCTCTTAATGTGAGCTTCCACATTGCTCCCCACTTTGTACCACTAGCCACCACTCTTTACCACTTGACTCCATTCTAAACCACCACCCTCCCTTTTTCAACCCCTTTTTTTGATTTTTTGTGACTCCCGGAAGCCGTAAATATGGCTGAAAACCGCGGTTTTCAGGGCAAAAAAAGAACATGTAGAGGATGGTCTCAAACCATCACCCTACATGTTGTGTTTTTGTCTGATAAATATGCTGTTTTTTATATTGTGGGGAGTATTCCCACTTTTTTAAGATCTGCTGTCCAAAACAGATCATTCCGCTTCCGTCTCAGCAGTAAGGCTGTTCAGATAGTCCGTGACTGAATCATAATTCACTTCCGCCACAGTCCTGTCTTTGCCGGACTCATACATATCGTAAGCCGAAAATCCCAGCCATCCGACCAACGCAAGCGCTGCGATCGTAAGGACTCCCTTGCGGATAATCCCCCTCATCTTCTGCTTCCGCATGAGCTGCTTTCTGTTGGCCTTCTCCTGTTTATAACGGTCTACCTTTTCCTGGCTCATATCACATATGCTCCTTTCCGTGTTTCACTCAGATATTGACAGTTTATCACATTCCGCGTCAGAGCACAACAATTATTCCGCCATCATTTGCATACATCGTACTGATACCGGCTGTATCCACGATAAAGCTGTCCCTTACCCGGATCTTATCAAGGATCATCCTCTCTACCTCCCGCGCTCTTTCAGGACAGTTGCAATGCGCGATCGCGAGCACCTTTTCTTTTGTCCGTTTCCCGTCGCGCGCGATCTGTTCTGTCATTTTAGCCAGCGCTCTCTTCATCCCTCTGGCCTGCCCAAGCTGGCAGATCGTCCCCTGGGGAGTGGAACCCATTACAGGTTTGATATTGAGCGCACTGGCCACAAACGATTTGATCCCCGTGAGCCGTCCGTTCTTGCGCAGTGTATCAAGATTTTCCAGCACAAAATACGTATGCTGCCCCTCGATATACGCCTCTGTCTCACTGACGATCTCCTCGAATGCCATTCCCTTTTCCTCGCACTCCCTGACCTTGCACGCGATCAGCGTCTCTCCCACGGACGCTGACCTGGAATTAAAGACATGGATCCGTTTCCCGTCTTCTCCGTGCTCCTCTTTCCAGAGTCCGGCGGCAAGCTGGGCGCTGTTAAACGACCCGCTCAGCTCAGAGGAAAGAGTCACCACATACACCCTCTTCTCTTCCCCGCTGTACAATTCCATGTATTTTTCCGGTGAAGGGCAGGACGACTTCGGGCACTCCGGACTCGCCGCCACCCGGCGCAGGAAGTCCGCCTGGTCAAACGTCTCGTCATCCATAATGGAGTCTCCGTCCACCTGCATGCTCAGAGGCGCGCTCGTGTAAATACCGCTCTCTTTCATCTTATGTGTCAGCTCACCGCAGCTGTCTACAATAATCTTATAATCCATAATATCTCCTCCAGGGACGCAATGTATATTTTACATTTCCAGTATATGTAGTTTTTAATACCAGATTTAAATATACCATACATTTCCCCGGAAGGAAAGCCTTTCCTGTGAAATTCCTGTGAGCAAAAATGAACGTTCGTCCGCTCATTCTCCCTCCAGGCGGATCCTCCTGGAAATCCCCAGGGCAATGCCCATCTCCGCCATCAGGAACAGGATCGCAGTCCCCCCGTAACTGATGAACGGCAGGGTAATGCCTGTGGTCGGGAGCAGGCCCGTGACCACCGCGATATTTAAGATCACCTGCAGGGCGATATGCGCGAAGATCCCGGTCGCGATCAGCGAACCGTAAAGATCCGGCGCGTTCTTGGCGATAAACATCAGGCGGTACAGAAGGAGCCCGAACAGGATCAGGATCAGGATCGCTCCGAATACCCCCAGTTCCTCGCAGATGACCACCAGGATCATATCATTCTGGGCTTCCGGGATCACCCCCAGCTTCTGCGTGCTGTTCCCAAGCCCCTTTCCAAAAAAGCCCCCGCTGCCGATGGCATACAGCCCCTGCATGACCTGATAGCTTCCTGTATCCATTGTCGCCTCAGGATTCAGCCAGGAGATGATCCTCTGAAGGCGGAAATTCTCGCTGTTTGCCGCTGTCACAGAGAGGACCGCAATGCCAATGGCAGCCACTGCCGCTCCCACTCCGATGACCGCCAGGAACGGCTTTGTCTTCGGATGGATCACAAAGATCAGGATACAGGTGATCGCCATTACGATGATCGCTGTACTCAGATTGTCCGTCAAAAAGAGGACGCCTCCGGATGCCACCGCTCCCAGTACAAAGACCCGGATGATCCCTTCCATGGTGTATGCTTTTCTTCCCAGCCGGCACAGCTCATAAGAGATAAAAAGAATGACCGCGATCTTCGTGATCTCCGCCGGCTGGACCGTCATATTGCCCGGAAGGCCGATCCACCGCCTCGCCCCGTTTACAGTCACGCCCAGCGGTGTCTGCACGAGCGCCATCAGGAAAAGCGAGAATATATAGATCTCAAAAGCAAACGCACCGTAAAAATGATAGTCGATCTTAGATACGATAAACATGCCTGCCACGCCCGCAGCGGCGATCAGCGCCTGCTTTGAGAAATAGTACATATCATTCCCGAAATCCGCCTGTGCCTCATACGCACTCGTGCTGTAAAGCATAACGAGCCCGAAACACATCAGAAATACGATCACCATCAGAAGGTCAAAATCAAAATACTGCTCCTTTACCGCAGTCCTGCTCCGGCTTTTTGCGATCACCGCCGCCAGGCCGGTGCGCTTCGGAGTACGGATCACCTTGCGCCGCCTGTCAATAGCCCTCTGGTAACTTTCATAGCCCGAGCGTATACTTACAGGCCGCATTGGCTTCGTATCCGAAAGGGAAGAGGAACTTTCCCTCTGTCCCACGACTCTCATGGGCTGTGTATCCCCGATCCGCGCACTGTTTTTCTTTCTGCTTTTTTTGTCCTGTCCTCGATTTTTGATCGGTCTGACAGTCCTGCTTCTCATATTATCACCTATCTCGTATTCATCGCCGGATGCACCGGTTTGCCGTGTTCAAAAAATCTGTCATACCACACAAGGAAAATATATACTGCCCAGATCTTTCTGCTGTCGTCCGTCTTCTCATTTGTATTTTTTCCTTCACGGTGGTCGTCCAGCATCTTCATGAGCAGATCCGTATTAAAGAATTTTTTCGCTGCGCTGGTCGCGAACATCGCCCTGACCCTGTTATAATACTTCTCTTCCCTCAGCCATACTCTGATGGGGATCGGGAACCCGAGCTTCTTTTTCTCTGCGGTCTTGCTGCGGATATTCCTTTCCGCCGCCGCCCGGAGCGCCACCTTCGTCCTCGGAGCCCTCACCTTATAGTCAAGGGGAAGCGTCTCCGCCAGCTCCAGCACCTTCTTATCCAGGAATGGCACTCTGACTTCCAGAGAATTCGCCATGCCCATCTTATCACCCTTCATGAGGATATCATGGACCAGCCAGAGATGCATGTCAACATACTGCATCTTTGTCACCGGGTCTTTATCCTTCACGCGCTCATACAGCGGGCGGGTCACATCCTGGATGCCCGGTCTGCATCCCTTCTTTAAGATCTTATTTGCCTCGCGCTCTGTGAAAATGTTTGTAGCGTTGGCAAAATAACGTTCCTCCAGTGTCCTGCCGTGGCGCATGAGGAATCCCCTGCCTTTCATCCCGCGCGGGAGACAGTTCTCCGCGAACCTGCCGAGCAGGCGGCGGATCCCGAAGGGGATCTTATTGAAAGCTGTATGTTCCAAAGGTTCACAGTAAATATTGTATCCGCCGAAAAGCTCATCCGAGCCCTCGCCGGAGAGGACGACTTTCACCTTCTTAGAAGCTTCCTCACTCAAAAAGTACAGCGCGATAGCCGCCGGATCCGCCACCGGCTCATCCATATAGTACTGGATATCCGACAGCTTGTCCCAATACTCGTCCGGGGTGATGACCTTTGCGTCATTCTCCATGTTAATACTTGCCGCAAACTCTTTTGCATCCTGTATCTCACTGTACTGTCCCTCGTCAAATCCGACGGTAAACGTATGATCCACCTGTCCGAGCCAGGTCAGGTAGCTGGAATCCACACCGCTTGACAGATAGGAAGCGACCTCCACGTCACTGATCTTATGTTTCTCCACGGATTCCTTCATGACCGCTTCCACCTCGTCGACGACCTCCTCAAAGGATTTCGTATTATCTCCGGTGAAATCCGGCTCAAAATACCTCGTGATCTTCATCTCTCCATTTTCATAGGTGAAATAATGTCCCGGCTGGAGACAGAACACACCCTTAAAAAACGTCTCATTCGTAGGCACGAACTGGAAAGAAAGATAATTCCCAAGGGCATCCTCATTAAAGATCTTGTCAAACTTCGGATGCTCCATAAACGCCTTGATCTCTGAGGCGAACATAAGCGTCCCGTTCATCTGCGCATAGTAGAGCGGCTTAATGCCAAAGATATCCCTTGCCACGAAAAGGCGCTTTCTCTTCGTGTCCCAGATTGCGAAAGCGTACATCCCGCGCAGCCTGTCCACCAGGCCCTCGCCCCACTCCTCAAATCCATGGACCAGTGTCTCGGAATCGGTATTGGACACAAAAACATGCCCTGCCGCTGCCAGCTCCTCCCTGAGTTCCTGATAATTATAGATCTCCCCGTTAAATACGAGTACCAGGCTCCTGTCTTCATTATATAACGGCTGGTCGCCCACAGAGGAAAGGTCGATAATGCTCAGGCGCCGGAATCCCAGCGCCGCGTCCTCATCGACATACTTTCCCTCGCTGTCCGGCCCCCGGTGGACGATCGTATTCATCATATTCACCAGCACCTGTTCCCTGTCTTCCACTTCGCCGACAAATCCTGCGAATCCACACATATTAAGCTCTCCTTTTCATTCCCGCAGCCCACGGTCCGGATCCATTCCGCCCGGATGAGCAGCCACACTCATAATAATAGATAAGGAACCAGTTTCGGTAAGCCTTTTTACCTGATCTGATCCCTTATTGCCGTACTCTGCGTCTGATAAAAATTATAGTTTCTGTACCAATCGGGGTGACAGGATTCGAACCTGCGACCTCACGGCCCCCAGCCGTGCGCTCTAACCAAACTGAGCCACACCCCGCCGACTTATACATTATATATAATTTGCCGGCAAATGTAAAGAAATTTTTTCTGACCTTCTCTTCTCTTTTCACATCTTAGCGCCCTTTCCATAATATAATAGTGAGTTACCACCTATGAAAGGAGCCGCCAACAATGGCAAATTGTCAAAATATGCGCTATATGCGCCGTCCCACGGCGTCCGCTCCGGCCCCGTCCTGCGCCTGCCGGATGGACGGATGCCCGGACACACATGATTTTTTCCCATCTGACATCCCTCTCGCAATGGCTTATGTCAAATGGCAGAAATGGCAGGACATCTACGAACCGTGCAAAGCCCTCAGAAGCGGAACACTTTTTCAGGAACTGGATAAACCCTTCCTGGGGAAAGGAGGCTGCCGCAGATGAATATGAATACAATGCCAAACAGCAGTACCGTGCGCAGAATGAATGATATGGCGCTGCACTCCGGCGGGAGCGTCATGAACCGCCGTCAGCTCATGGACCACATCAACCAGGTCAGCTTCGCGGTGGATGAAGTAAAATTGTACCTGGATACCCACCCCTGCGACAGGGAAGCCCTTGCGTATTTCCGCGAGATGTGCCGCAAACGTGATCATGCCCTGAAGGAATATGCCGCCGCTTACGGGCCGCTGACTGTTGATACCGCTGAGGAATCCTGCGCTGAGCGCTGGACCTGGGTCAACGAGCCGTGGCCGTGGCAGGAAGGAGGATGCTGATTTATGTGGAATTATGAAAAAAGACTGCAGTATCCGGTGAAGATCACACAGACGAACCCGAAGATCGCTCAGATCATCATCTCTCAGTTCGGAGGACCGGATGGAGAACTCGCCGCGTCTATGCGGTATCTGTCGCAGAGATATACGATGCCGTATAAGGAAGTGACGGGGACGCTGACTGATATTGGAACGGAAGAACTCGCTCATATGGAAATGATCTGCGCCATCGTCTACCAGCTCACAAAGGATCTGTCCCCGGAAGAGATCGAGCGCTCCGGATTCGATAAGTACTATGTGGATCACACTCTGGCGCTCTGGCCTCAGGCAGCCAGCGGCATGCCATGGACAGCGACCGTGTTCCAGTCCAAGGGAGATCCCATCACTGACTTAAACGAGGACCTCGCCGCCGAACAAAAGGCAAGGACCACTTATGACAATATCCTGCGGCTTGTCAAAGACCCGGAAGTCGCGGACCCGATCCGCTTCTTAAGGCAGCGCGAGATCGTGCACTACCAGCGTTTCGGTGAAAGTCTGAGGATCGTCCAGGAGAAACTGGACAGCAGGAACTTCTACGCATTCAACCCAGAATTTGATAAATAAGGCCGCCTAAATAAGCCTTGCAGTCCGCTGCCCGGTAAATGTCCGCCCATGCAGACCCGGCAGCCGTCTGCCGGGCATATTACGCGAAATGCCTGTCCCGGTATGTGCCGGAACAGGCATTTTCTTTAACCGAGCGTCACGCCAAGCGGCTGCTCTTCATATTCTCCAATTAACCGAGCGTCACATCAAGCGACTGCTCTTCATATTCTCCATTCGTCTGAGGAACAAGGATCGCAA
Source organism: Candidatus Mediterraneibacter tabaqchaliae (assembly GCA_019120595.1). GTDB lineage: Bacteria > Bacillota > Clostridia > Lachnospirales > Lachnospiraceae > Mediterraneibacter > Mediterraneibacter tabaqchaliae. The sequence goes on from DWUV01000108.1 coordinate 20,373, forward strand.
GGCTGACCGTCTCACCTTTCGCATAATACTGGAGCTGCTCCTGAAGGGCTTCCATACTGTCCACAGAGCTTCCGTTGATTGCCGTGATGATCGATCCTTTTGTCATCCCGGCTTTTTCAGCGCCGCTGCCGCGGCTGACTTCCATTACATAAACTCCCGCCGGAACATCGATCTGCTGCGAAAACGCGTCCGAAACACTCATCCCTGTAATACCGAGCAGCCCGCGTTCGTCCTCCGGGACTTTTGTTTTTGTCTCCTGATTCATCAGGTTCTGGATCAGGTCAGACACATCGCTGATCGGGATTGCATACCCGATTCCTTCCACGCTCTCTCCTGTCAGCTTTGCGGAATTGATACCGACCACTTCGCCGTTGACATTAACAAGCGCTCCGCCGCTGTTGCCCGGATTGATCGCCGCATCTGTCTGGATCAGTTTAGCCCCGCTCTCCTGAGTTTCTCCGGTCTGTGTATCCGTAGTAGAGACAGAGCGGTCAAGGGCGCTGATCACACCGGTTGTAACAGACTGCCCGTATCCGAGGGCATTTCCGATCGCGATCGCAGGCTCACCGATCTTCAGTTTTGTAGAATCACCGAGTGTTGCCACTGAGATCGCATCCATGGTATCGTCTGAGATCTGATCCATGGCGACAGCGATCACCGCCACATCGTAAGCAGCGTCCGTGCCTTTAATATTCGCCTCAACACTGGACTGGTCATCAAAGGTAACTGTCAGTGTGTCGCTTCCTTCCACAACATGATTGTTTGTAACGATCAAAAGTTCTGTATCATTCTTTCCGATAATGATGCCGGTTCCGGCTCCCTCGCTCGTCTGTTCATAAGTCCCGCCGAAGAAGCTCTGCACTTCCTGGACCGACATACTTGTGATCGAGACGATCGATGGCATTACCTTCTCCACTACCTTTGACACATCAGATGTCACCACGCTGGATGATGTGGAAAGTGATGTCCCGCTGCTGATCTTATCCGAAGAAGCCGCTGCAGCCTCATCGGAACTCCTGAGTCCCAGCAGCCTCTCTCCCACGACGTTCGTCGCGAGAAATACCCCGCTGGATACGACGCCGAACAAAATAGCAAATCCCGTCACAGCTGCCGCTCTCATCAGATTCTTGTGAGATTTCTTCTCCTTATTGGGCTTCTTCTCCGGCTGTTCCCCGTTCTGCCCGCCGGGCTGTGGACCGCCGTACTGATAATTGCTGTTCGGATTGTAATAATTATATTGATTATCCATAAGATTACCCGCTTTCTTTTTGTTTTCTTTTTTATGATCCTATCATAGCTTTGGTTTGTGATAAATCTGTGTTCAATCCTTTAACAAAACTTGAAAAAGAGAGACCCTGGCATCCCCGGCTGACATATCTCATACCATCCGGGGCGCCCGGTCTCTCTTTCACTGCATTTTACAAATCTATGAAACTGATGTCATAAGTATCTGTATCCTTATGTTTCTTTCCGCCTTTGGCTCTGCGGCTCTTCTTCGGCGCTTCATCCTCCGCCTGGAAATCATCATCAAGATCTGCATCTAAATCTTCATCGTCATCATATTCATCGTCATCGTAATCAGACTCGTCATCATATTCATCATCATACGGCTCATCATCATAATCGTCGTCATACTCTCCGTCAAAGTCATCCTCTTCGTACCCGATCTCTTCATCGAGGTACTCATCCTCTTCTTCCTCATTCTCAGCGGAAGCTTTCTTTCCTGACTTTTTCTTTTTTCCCTCTTCTTCCTCGTCATCAAGAGGAATATCATACTCATCATACAGATCGTCCAGTTCCTGGTTTCTGTGTACCAGCTTGACCGCAAAGATGATCATCAGGATGAATAACAGAAGACATACCGCGATCCCTGCCGCAAGGATCGGAAGGATATGCTCGCTGATAAATGCGCCTGCCGCTCCCGGGAGCGCCGGGGCTGCCTCTTCCTCTTCAACAGGCTCCGGGACTTCAAAATACTGGTATGTCCCGTCTTCTGAATCATACTGATACAGGCTCTCCTGACCTGTCCTTGTGTTTAACGCATAAATGAGATAGTATCTGTCAGACGCAGCCGGGTCAGACCAGATCGGGAAAACCTGATCCTGGACGGTAAGTTCAGACTCCTGGTAATTGTCCGGCAGATCCACCTTTTCAGGCTTGTCCAGCGGTATAATGGACGTCGTATCAGAAATCGTCAGCTGCGCAAAGGGAGCAAACGTCGCGTCCTCCGTATTAAACAGGAAAAAGTTCCCTGTTCCCGAACCGTCTGTCAGGTAACCCAGATATACGCCGGCATCATTAACAGCAAATTTTCTCTCCTCGCCGTTAAATGTCATTGCAGTCTCAGTAAAGCCTTCCGGCATGTCTGTAGATGTAAAAGCCTCTGAGAAATGATAATCTTTTCCATTTACGGTCACTGTAATGCCCGTATCCGAACCGGCATCCGGCGTCTCCGATGCTGTAGGCTCAACACTCGTAGTACCATCATCCGCAGGTGAAATAGAAATCGCAGAGGATCCCTGCTCCAGGTTTAATGTCTCACCCGAGGCCAGCGTCGCTGAACTGCTGCTCACAGAGAGTGTAGTGTCTGTAGCCTGGAGAGCACGGAATGTCACAGTCGTCCTGAGTTCACTCCCGCTTCCTGTCCCGGTATAGGTCAGGGTGCCTGACCCGTCAGCCGTAAAGCCGTCTCCGCTTACAAATTCCAGTACAGATGCGTCATAACTCATCGTTACGCTCACACTGCCCACCGTGTCCCCGCCGCTCTGTACGACAAGGTCCACACCTACATTCTCTCCCACCTTGGTGGAAGGATCCGAGAACATCAGCACGCCGTCCGCCGCAAATACGGCTGTTCCGAATATCGGAACCATCAGGCACAGTGCAATAACCAGTCCGGCAATTTTCTTTAATGCTTTCATATAGTTTACCTCTTTTGTATTATGAATATTTTCACAGACGCCGGAACTCCCGGCCGCCTGCCCGCTGTCTATTATCATACACGTTCTGCTGGAAAAAGTCCAGAGGCCGCTCACTGTACCGCGCCCCCTGCCCCGGGATCAGCAGTCCCGCCGCCCGGGTCCGTGCTTCCGCCCGGATCCGTCGCGCCGCCTGTGCCCGGATCTGTACTTCCGCCCGGGTCAGTCCCTCCCCCGGTTCCCGGATCCGTGGTCTCTCCGCCTGTGCCGGGATCCGTTCCGTCTCCTGTTCCTGCTCCGCCGGATGGTTCTGACGGAACATAGGCATCTCCGCCCGAATAGTCAGCAGAACCCGAACCTTCGTCATAGTAACTGTCATCGTAATAAGTACTGCTACCGTCGTCATATGTCTCGTAGGAAGACTGGGCAGAGCTTACTGTATAAGCGATATTGCTGTTAACAGTCTGCACAGTAGACGATGGAATATACCCCGTCGTACCAAACAAAAACTCATGAAGCTTTGTCACATTGGATACAAGGTCATCCGGCACTACGATACTTCCCAGACCCGAAACAAGATCCGTATAATTATCCTGCGGAAATCCCATATTGCCGACCAGCTTATACTCACTGTATGCTGTCGCGTATTTCAGGATTTCCTGGAGAGTAAAGCTGGTGGAGACCTGGGGGAAGACCTTATCGATTATCGCATTTAAAGTTCCCAGTTCAGCACTCTTTGCCTTCTCGAACATTTTCTCGATCACCAGACGCTGGCGTTCCGTGCGGGTAAAGTCGCCGCCCGCGGTGGAACGGATGCGGGCGTAGGTAGTTGCCTGCGTACCATCAAGGGTCTGAAGCCCCGCACTTGATAAGTAATTTGCCGCTTTTCCTGCCGAATTCGCTGTCTCCGGTATATACTGATTAATATAAGGCAGTTCTTCCTCAGTCACCTCAATCTCCACTCCGCCCAATAAATCAATCGCATCGGCAATGGCTCCGAAATCCACTGTCACATAATCCTGAATGTCTAAATCAAGATTCATATTCAGCATGTTGATCGCAAGGACTGGTCCACCATAACTGTATGCTGCATTACACTTCTGATAGGTACCTTCGGACAGATCAAGCAAAGTATCACGATATACAGACACCATCTTGATTTCCTTTGTCTCGTTATTCAGACTTGCGACGATAATACAGTCTGTGCGGTTTCCCTCTCCAAGATTCCCGTCACGGGAATCAACTCCAAAAAGAGCGACATTTGTATAGCCGTCTCCAAGATCAACCTCTTTATTCATTTTCACTTCTTCATTGATCACGATGTCTTCCGCCTTAATATCCTGCGTGTCGATCTTACTCCACTTTGCATATACATACGCCACCGCTCCAAAAACGGCGCAAAGAATAACGCATGCTGTAATAAGCAGCACCCGCTGCCACATCTTCATCCGTGTAAACCAGTTTCCTTTTTTCGCACGCGCGCGTCTGCGCCCCCGGCGTCTTACGTTTTTTGACATTTTTATCACCTAAATAAGAATTTTATACACTTTTTTCATAGTACAACAAAGTATGACAGGATTCAAGATTATTTTCACAGTTATCATATTTATTCATACTTTTTCAATTCATCCAAAATACTTTTTGCCTTTTCAGCCCATGTGTTTTCAAGGGCTTCTTTATCAAGGAGCGCACAGTATCCGGGATCATCCCTCAGCTCCATTGCCCTGTCCAGCTGTTCTATAAACTCTTTATGGTCATGCCCGATAAGTACTGACTCATATTTCCTGCATTCATCCATGTCAGTTGTCACGATCGGCTTGTTTAGCGCCATATACTCAAATAATTTCACCGGAGATGTTGCTTTTGTAATATCATTTATCAAAAACGGGATTGTAAGGATATCAATTTTTGAAGCATAATTCTGGAGCACATGGTAGTCTCTGGAACCGCAGAAATGGACATTCCTGCACTTATCGATTCCAGCCCTCTCAAAGGAATCGTCATATTTGATTCCAAGCAGGACCACCTGATATTTTCCTTCCGCATTGATCTCTTTGATCAGATCATAATCAAACCACTTTGCAAGCGCTCCATAATAACCAATAACCGGCTTCCCGGAATCGATGATTTTTCTAAACTCCTCATCCAGAGCAAACTCTTCATCTACCTCGTCATGAAAATGTGCATAATCTACACCATTGCTGGAATATACAAGCCGGTGATCTCCTCGTTTTTCCAGGACATCCCTTTCCAGAGCTCCAGCTGTGACAACGACAAATATTTCCGGATCGTTCATTGCCATCTCATATTTTTCTTTCACATTTACCGGAAGTTCGTCTGTACCTGCCAGGTGTGGATTCAGATCGTCAATATACTCATAGACAATCTTATACCCTTGTTTTTTATATTCTTTGATCTTCTTTGCCGGCATCGTCCAATCAGTTGAATAAAACTGTACATATTTCGGTACATCTTTATCAGCTATCTGCCGCATCAGAAGATCCGAAAATGGAGTATTGGCAAAATTAACAAGATACAAATTATCTGCCTGTTTTTTCATTCGCTTCACATCATCCGTAAAGCGGGTAACTTCGTAAAACACCAGTGTCCGCTGTTTGGCAAAATTAGTAAAAATATGCTGCGGCCGCTGATACAATGGCACATTCCACCCGAAAGAGCTTCTCCAGATCACAATGCGGTCATAAGTATCTCGTGCAAGTATCCTTTCAATCCCAGCCGCAAACGTCTTTTTATGCAAATGCAGCACGATCCATTCACGCAGTGAAAGACGGACTAAATAATTCGAATAAATGTAGCCAAACGCCTTTTTTAACGTGCCCTTTAACCCATACTTTTTAACCAGATTCTTAAGTTTACTGATCTTATCTTTCATTTTTTTCCCACTGAGACAGGTGCCTTTTCAACACGTCCGCTTTTGCCGACCAGTCATTCTCCCAGGCGCACCGGCTCAACTGCTCCTTTCTTTTCTGATCTTCCCGCTCTTTCCAGCAGTCATACACCGCTTTTACGAACTCATTCCGGGAATGGGCGATCACAACCGGGTCATATTTCATACACTCAGGCAATGCTGTTGAAACAACTGGCTTTTCCATTGCCATGTACTCAAAAAGTTTGACCGGCGAAGTAGCTTCTGTAATCTCGTTAAGGACAAACGGGATCATACACACATCAAAATAGTGTACATACCCTGCCAGCGCATCATAAGGCTTCTTTCCGAAATATCTCACATTTTTTCTGCCTAACAGACCGCTTTTCCTAAGAGAATCATCATGTTCTACTCCGATCAGGATAACCTGCATCTGCTCCTCGTCCGCAAGTTTTTTCAACAGCTCATAATCTATCCATGAGGCAAGCGCTCCGTAATATCCCACCTTGATCAGATCCTCTTTCAGCCACTCGAGATACTCAACATCAGCTGTTGTCGTCTCTGGAGAGAACTTTCCGCATTCCGCCCCATTAGATATTAAGACCAATCCTGATCTTGCCCCTGCTTCCCTGGCATTTTTATACAATTTATCAGCGGTCGTGACCGTCAGTACTCTGCTATCCTCTAACAGATATTTGTGTCTGCCCATGATTTCATCAATCTTTCTGCGGGAGATCAGTTCCGGATTAATATCATCTACATATTCATAGATCACGCGAAATCCTTCTTCCAAATATTGATCGATCCTACTTACCGGCACTGTATCTGTCGAATACACGCATAAATATCTATTCGGGATCTTCCGGCTCAGTTCCATCAGACATCGTCTGAAATAATACAGATCCAATACATACACCGAATTATTGATCTTTGTGATCCGCCCCCTGGTTTCAAAATCAATGTCATAGTAAGAATTATACAAGACCAAAGTCTTATCATCTCCACAGTTCCTCAGAAGATGCTGAGGTCTCTGCATCATAGTAAGAATTATACAAG
>DWUV01000109.1 GCA_019120595.1 Candidatus Mediterraneibacter tabaqchaliae
AGTTCCTTGTCATTGTGGTTGTCCACATAGCGCAGGAAATACCAGGAAGAACCAGCCCACTGCGGCATGGTGTTTGTCTCTCTCTTCGCAGGCTTTCCGCACACCGGGCACTTGCAGTTTACCCACTCATCGATCGCTGCCAGCGGAGACTCTCCTGTCCCGGTCGGTTCATAAGACTCTACATCCGGCAGGCGAAGCGGAAGCTCCTCTTCCGGTACAGGCACAGCGCCGCAGTCCGGGCAGTGTACGATCGGGATCGGCTCGCCCCAGTAGCGCTGGCGGGAGAATACCCAGTCGCGGAGTTTGTAATTCACAGTCGCGCGGCCGATGCCTCTCTCCTCGATGATGTGGGGAGCTTCTTTTTTAAGGACTGCGGATTCCATCCCATTCCACTCGCCGGAATTGATCATGGTTCCTGCTGCCTCTGTATATGCCTCTGTCATGTCCTCGATCTCTTTGCCGTCCTTTGCGATGACCTGAACGATCGGGATATCGAATTTCTTCGCGAACTCAAAGTCGCGGTCGTCATGAGCCGGCACGCACATGATGGCTCCTGTACCATAATCTGCGAGCACATAGTCAGAAAGCCAGATCGGAGTCTTCGCGCCGTTCAGCGGGTTGATGGCATAGCTGCCTGTAAATGCACCGGTCTTCTCCTTATCCTGCATACGATCTACGTTTGACTTCATGGAAGCCTCGTAAATGTATTTTTCTACCGCGTCTTTTGTCTCCGGAGTAGCAAGGGACTGCGCCAGCTCATGCTCCGGGGCCAGTACCATAAAGGTCGCGCCGTAAAGCGTATCCGGTCTTGTCGTGTAGACTGTGATCTTCTCGTCCCTGCCCTCTACCGGGAAATCAACCTCTGCTCCGTAGGATTTGCCGATCCAGTCTGTCTGCATCTTCTTGACCTTCTCCGGCCAGTCCAGTTTATCCAGGTCATTTAACAGACGGTCCGCATATTTCGTGATGCGCAGCATCCACTGGCGCAGGTTCTTCTTGGTCACCTCTGCGCCGCAGCGCTCGCATTTTCCGTTTACGACTTCCTCGTTTGCAAGGCCTGTCTTACAGGACGGGCACCAGTTGATCGGGAATTCCTTCTCATAAGCAAGACCCGCCTTGAACATTTTTACAAAGATCCACTGCGTCCATTTGTAGAAATTCGGATCCGTGGTATTTACTTCCATATCCCAGTCATAGAGCGCTGCGATATCATTGATCTGCTTCTTGATATTGGCGACATTTTCCGCTGTGGATTTCGCCGGATGCACGCCCATCTTGATGGCATAGTTCTCAGCCGGGAGGCCGAAAGCGTCCCATCCCATCGGATGGACGATATAATAGCCCTGCTGCAGTTTATATCTGCTCCATACGTCAGAGATCACATACCCTCTCCAGTGTCCGACATGAAGTCCGTTTCCTGACGGATACGGGAACATGTCCAGGCAGTAATATTTCTGCTTCTTGTTTCCATTGTCATCCAGACGCGGGTTGACCGGGTTTTCCTCCCATCTCTCGCGCCATTTCTTCTCGATCGCTTTGTGGTTGTACACAATCTTTGTGCCCATGTGATGATTCCTCTCTTTCTCTGATCTTACCCTGTGCCTGCCGCAGTCTTCGGATCGGACGGGGAAATTTCCCGTCCGGCCAATCCTTCGATCAATCCCCGGATATCCGGGCGAAGCACATAAAGAAAAGCCTCTCCTTCTTAGTAAACTAAGAGACGAAAAGGCTTCATTTCCGTGGTACCACTCTTCTTCACCTGTCCGGGACAGATGCACTCATTGATCCTGTAACGGGGATTCCCGCTCTCATCTACTCATACCCTCCGCCCTTCTTTCAAATACAAAGCACGGACTTCTTTTCAACAAGAGAACTCAAAGGCCAGTTCAGAACTTACGCTGCTGCCTCGCACCGCCCGGCAGCTCTCTTAAAACGATACGCTCCTACTCTTCCTCTTCTAAGTCTTTGTCACAATACTCATTCATTATAGGTAGAATGTTAAAATAAGTCAAGATTTTTTTATCACACGGATAGAGTATTCCTACTCCGTTTATTTTTCATACAGCCAGTAACGGGTGCAAACACGATCAAAACTGATGTACAGATTGCCAATGACAGCAAGATGAGATAGAACGTAGTTTTTGCACTTTCATATCCGTATGATATTTCTCCATTCTGCCTGGATTTTTCCAGGGCAGAATGATTCTACCATACTATTCGGATCCGATGATTTCCTCCCGGATTTCTTTCGGTAAAGGCTCCCTTTTTTCTTTTCTGCTCCACAGGATCACCTGCTGGATTCTTTCTTCTGTATCTTTCAGACCACTTTCCCGGATTGCTTTTGCTGTATGCTCTTTCAGATCCCTTCCTTGTTCCAGTGCATCCTGAACGATCCGATAAAGATACTCTGGTTTTCTCAAGTCGCCCAGATCATCAAAAATTGCATTTGCCGCTACCAATGCGTTTCTCATATAGGCGGCATTGTCCTTGAACAGGTCGCTCTCAATATAAGATCCCTGCGCCTCTATAAACATGGAGCAAAACGTGACTATCGTCCGTGTGTTCCCTTCCCGAAAAGGATGCACTTTCCATAATTCCGCCAGGAAGTTGCTGAATGTTTCCACGATGTTTTCAAAAGAAGCCTGTTTCCATTCATAGTTATTTGCTCTCTTCAGGATCCTTTCTGTGTCTTTTGCAATATCAAAACAGTCTGAATACACAACAGAAATATCGCCAAGTACTGCTTCTGCTTTTTCGATATTAATCACCCTTGGCTTTCCTGCCCAATCATATACGTCCTGAAAGATGCGGTAATGAAGTTCACAAAGGGTTTGAAAGTTGAACATCCCTGGCGATTCATCTTCTGCAATTTCTGAAAGGCGGAACAGCGTATAATCCGCCTCTACATTTTTAGCTCTTCTGCATTCCGGACACCAGCTAGATTCTTCAGCACATCAGAATTCGGGTATAAATAAGGATCTTTCATTATACTATTCCTTCATTTTGTATTTTCGGTCCAGGGCTTTTCGTACATCTTCCATGGACATCTCACCCTTTTTCTCTTTTTCAATGAGCTTCTTCATATCATCTGTAGGTTCCAACCCATCTACTTTTATCATTCCAATCGCATAATCCCATTTTTTATCTGCTCTTACTAACATATGGTATCACTCCTGCTTTCATTTCTGCTAATCCCACAACTTCTTTTACTACATAGTATACCACACAACTGTCCGCTTATCTATTAGAAAGAAGAGCTTTTCATCGGATTCTGATAACTCGAATACTGCAAAGTTTTCCATGCAGTCTCTCTCACTTCATTAAATTTTGATCAGCAAGATTTTCTATCTTAGGTTTTGAAGCTAACTTAATTTAATTGTAACCCGCCATGCTTTAATCTGAAAACCACATCAGCCTGCTTTGCCAGCTTGTTTGAGTGGGTAACGACCACTACGCATTTCCCCATCTGATGTGCGCTTTCTCTCAGGATCTCTGTAATCTCCCTGGCAGTGTCCTCGTCCAGATTGCCGGTAGGCTCGTCCGCCAGGATCACCGGTGCCGCGCTTGCCAGAGCACGTGCGATGGCCACACGCTGCTGCTGTCCGCCGGAGAGTTTCAGCACATTTCGCTTTGATTCTTCTTTTGTAAGGCCCAGACGCTCCAGAACAGGCAGCGCCGGAAGCTTGGAGGTCAAAGCCACATTTTCTGCCGGAGTAAGATAATCGATCCGGTTATAGGATTGAAAATAAAGGAAACATGGCTGCGCCGGTGATCCGCAAGGCCGGTTTTGGCAATCTCTTTTCCTGCAAACAGGATCCGTCCGCTTTCAGGGCTGTCCAGGCCGCCCAGCAAAGAGAGCAGAGTGGTCTTGCCGCAGCCGGAAGGGCCAAGAATGGCATACAGTTTCCCTTGCTCCAGTTTCCCGCTGGCTCCCCGCAGGATGCTTTGCTTTCCGTTATAACTGTATTTCAAATTGGAAAATTCTAAAATGCTCATAAGATGTACCTCCTTAATCCATTTGGGAGAGAATTTCTCTCGGTTTCAACCGGATCACTGTGACCGCCGCCAGAAGTACCGCTAAGATCAGGATCAGCGCACCGATGCCATAAACCATCCCCATATCTGCAAATGTCAAGCACTTTTTTACTTTGTTAGGTAAGATGTTTTTTACATCGTATGGTAAGGAGTTTTTTATATACCATATTATTCAGGACAAAAAGAGCAATAGACCTGTCCCTTTTCGTATTTTCATTTTAAATTTCTTAATACCACTCCAATATCTCCATTGATACAGACAGACCTCTCCGCAATCTCCCCCGGTGCTGCCGCATCCCCGTAATTGACGCAGGCATACACTGCCTCCGGGTTCTGATGTGTCATCTGCCAGAAGGGATACTTGATAATTCCCGGGGTATTGGCCCCCACTCCCAGCTCCAGATACAAAATATGCATCCCCTCATGACTCTGTACAAACTCCTCATAGCGCCCCGCCGCTTCATGCCATCCATCATCTTCCACAAATGATCCGTCGCATCGGAGATTCATAGTCATTGGAGCGCCGCAGACCGGACAGTGCGGGATCAGCTCTGTGGGGATCTTCATGTCTCTCTGCTCAGAAAGCATCTGCCGGACCGCGGCTTCATTGTCATATGTTTTCTGATGGCACGGGCGGGAACACTGCCACAGACCATAATCTCCCTGGGTATAAAACAGCCGTTTCCTCTCAAATCCGGCTTTCTGGAACTGATGGTCCACATTGGTGGTCAGCACAAAATAATCCTTCTCTCTCACCAGCTCCAGCAGTCTTCCATATACATCTGTCGGCGCCGGCTGATACCGGTTCAGGTCGATATTCCTGCTCCAGAACGCCCAGTATTCCTCCAGAGTATCATAGGGATAAAATCCCCCGGAATACATGTCATGAAATCCGTATCTCTCCTGAAAATCAGAAAAATGTTCTTCGAACCGTTTTCCTGAATAAGTAAATCCTGCTGATACGGAAAGCCCTGCCCCGGCTCCGATGAGGACAGCATCCGCCTTATCCAGCTCCCGTCCAAGCCGGACCAGGCTATCGCAATAACTGCTGATAGATCCTGTAGTCATTGTCCTTGAAAACATTAAAGATCACCTCCATCTGACTTGGATTTTCTTTCTGCCATTCCCCAACTGTCTTTATGGCGATTTCTGCTGCCAGCCTGTTCGGAAAATGGAATTCACCGGTGGAAATACAGCAGAAGGCCACGCTGTGCAGCCCGTAAACAGCCGCCAGTTCCAGACAGGAACGGTAACAGTCTGCCAGCAGTTTTCTGTCTGTCTCCGTAACGCTCCCATATATAATGGGACCAACCGTATGCAGCACATAGCGGCAGGGAAGGTTGTAGGCTTTTGTGATCTTTGCGCTTCCCGTCGGCTCTGCTTCCTGCCCTGCCATAATGGATGCGCACTCCTGCCTGAGCTGCACTCCCGCATAGGTGTGGATGGCATTGTCAATGCAGCCGTGGCAGGGGACAAAGCAGCCCAGCATCTGACTGTTCGCTGCATTGACGATCGCATCTGCAGCGAGCGTGGTGATGTCTCCCTGCCAGAGGTAAAGCCCCGGCCGGACAGGGCTTAAATCCTCGATCCGGGTTACTCCCCTCTCTGCCAGCCGTTCCTGCAGGTAGGCATCCTGAATGTTCAAAAACTCCTCGTCTGCCGGAATGGGAGGACGTACATTCATCAGGCTCCGCAGAAGACGCCGCTTCTCCGCCGAGCTGACCGGGATTTCCAGATTCTCGTATTCTTCTCTTTCATTCAGCAGCCAGCGGATCAGGGAATCCGCCCGCTGCTCCTGTGTAACAAGTTTCTCCATGGATCGATCTCTCCTTTCTGCTGCCCCTGCGGAGAACCGTAAGTCTGTCTGCTCCGATTTCTTTCCCTATTATTCTCTTACCACGCTGATACGTTTCCGGATGTTGTTTCCGTTTACAGCCTCATCCACCATTGCAATGGCGTAATCCGCATAGCTGATGATGCTTTCACCCCTGGAATTGAGGGTCAGTTCCTCTCCTCCCAGGATGTATTTCCCGGTGCGCTCGCCCTCTGCCTGGAAATCCCCTGCCGGGCTGATATATGTCCATCTCACATCCCTGCGCTGGCGAAGCTCAGAAAGCGCCTTTGCCATCGCGCCGGCCAGCGGCTTGAATCCATCCGGAAAATCCGGGCCGTCAGCCACACATGCGGTATGTTCCGGATTGACGTACAGGCTTCCCGCGCCGCCTACAACAAGCAGACGGGTATCCGCGCCGGAGAGGATGTCACACAGGTGCTTCAGGGAGGTACTGTGAAGCAGGAGTGTGTCCTCTGTCCATGCGCCGAATGCATCGATCACTGCATCAAAGCCCTTAAGATCATCAGCAGTCAGGTCGAACAGATCCTTTTTCAGGACTTTCTGCGCTGCTGTCTCATTATCCCCGCGGACAACGGCAGTGACATCCAACCCTCTGCTTACCGCTTCTTTTACGATGAGTTTACCGGCTTTTCCATTTGCACAAATTACTGCGATTTTCATTTTCAATTCCTCCTAAATATCAGATCATAGTTTTTTACTTTGAACTTTTGTCCGGCCGTTTTCCTCAGCTCCTGGCTATATTATAGGAAGGAAGGTTTCAATCGTAAAGTAAGCACTTTTTTGTGCCGAAGTTACCTGTGGGAAACAATTGCGGTTTTCTGCGCTGAATCTTGACTCCCTTTTCCTGCTGTTATATGATTTTTATAGTTTTTACGATATGATATCAGATCAAAGGAGACATTTCTATGGAAACAAAAACTGTAAAAAAAGAACTCCCGGCCTGTCCGGTTGAGACAACTCTTATGCTGATCGGGGATAAATGGAAAGTACTGATACTGCGGGATCTTCTCCCGGGTACCAAGCGCTTCGGCGAACTGAAAAAATCGATCGGAAATGTTTCGCAGAAAGTTCTGACCGCCCAGCTTCGTGATATGGAAAGCAATGGCCTTGTAAACCGCAAAGTCTATCCGGAAGTTCCTCCGCGGGTGGAATACTCTCTGACAGAACTTGGCCGGAGCCTGAAACCAATCCTTGATGCCATGTGGGACTGGGGAGAAGAATTCAAAGCACACAACACATGATCCTGCTGTAAAATCTGTCTTTCACACACAGATCACCATCCGTCCCCGGATACCTGTCATAACGCAAAACCGCTCCGCTCTACCTCGACTGTTGGAATGCCTGTAACACCGAAGCATATACTCGTGCAGAGGCACTCCTATATGTTTTGACTAACAGGCAGAACCAACGATTCTCGGAACGCTCCCGCTTGGATGTTTTGCTTATATGACAGGTATCCGGGGACTATGTTTATCCAGACGGAAAGAGCAGATTTCACAGCTGAAGAAAAAAGTTCCGTTCGGATGGACCTTCTTTTTTCTGGAAAATCTGTTTTGCTATATACTTCTTCATACAGAAAACCCCTTTTGGAAAGACAAGCCGGCACATCCATATCCCTCAAGGACCGTAGAGCAGCGCCGGCACTTGGATCGCGTCTTTTGCGATCCTATGTACCGCTGCGCTGCGGCCCGAACGAGAGTGGGTCCGCGAGGGATCTGGATGTGCCGGCGCACGTTAGTCAAATACATTTTCGGTATAAACTATATAACAAAGACAGATTTTACACCCCGCGCTGTATTTTGGGTGTCCAGAGGACGACGGTCCCTGTCTCCAGGCTTTTCTTTACGTCTATCACCCTCTGGTTGGAAGACCCGCGGAATACCAGGCGGATGTCTTTGAGCGCTTCCACGAACCGTCCGTCCACGAGCACGTCCAGCATGGAGAGCATCTCATCCGTGTACTCACATCTTGCGCGGCTCTCACTGAGCAGCTCTTTATCAAAGAGATATCCGCTGTAACACCAGATATTTTTCTCAGGATACTGCTCCTTCACTTTTCGCAAGAGCCTGACCAGGACTTCCTGGTTCTGCGGCTCAAAAGGCTCTCCCCCGAGGAGAGAAAGCCCGTTGATATATCCGGGAGACAGGGCTTTCAGTATCTCATCCTCTGTCTCCTGCGTATATTCTTTTCCGTAATCAAAATCCCATGTGTCCTGGTTAAAGCATCCCGGACAGTGATGGGTGCAGCCGGAAACGAAGAGGGAGACTCTGACTCCCTCTCCGTTGGCGATATCACATTTTTTTATTTCTCCGTAATACATCCTGCCGTCTCCTGCATCGCATCCGCGCGGTGTCTTTGATCGTTTCATCCGCGCCTGTTTTAAGGATCGATCTGTCTGTGGATTACTGTTCACTGTAATCTCTGTGGAGCATGGATCACAGGTGGAGCACTCTCTCCTTGATCTCCTGCGTCCTTCCCTGATTCCAGAACTGTGTTCCGATATAGCCGCATGTACGTCTTGCCACATTCAGCGTGTCCTGATTGCGGTTGCCGCAGTGCGGGCACTCCCACTCGAGCTTTCCGTCCTCCGTGGTCACGATCTGGATCTCCCCGTCATATCCGCACTCCTGGCAGTAGTCGCTCTTTGTGTTCAGCTCCGCGTACATGATATTGTCATAGATAAAGCGGATCACCTGGAGCACTGCCGGGATATTGTCCTGCATGTTCGGTACTTCCACATAGCTGATCGCACCGCCTGTGGACAGAGCCTGGAACTGGGACTCAAATTTCAGCTTTTCAAAGGCATCGATCTCCTCGCACACATGCACGTGGTAGCTGTTCGTGATATAACTCTTGTCCGTCACGCCCGGCACGATGCCGAATCTCTTCTGCAGGCATTTCGCGAACTTGTACGTAGTGCTCTCGATCGGAGAACCGTAAATACTGAATCCGATATTTGTCTCAGCTTTCCACTTGTCGCACGCCTCGTTCATATGCTTCATCACATCCAGGGCAAACGGCGTTGCCTCCGGGTCTGTATGGGATCTGCCGGTCATGTATTTCACGCACTCATACAATCCTGCATATCCGAGAGAGATCGTGGAGTATCCGCCGTAGAGGAGCTTGTCGATAGTCTCACCTTTTTTCAGCCTCGCCAGAGCGCCATACTGCCAGAGGATCGGAGCCGCATCGGACAGCGTGCCTTTCAGGCGGTTGTGCCTGCACATGAGTGCACGGTAGCAGAGATCCAGCCTCTCGTCAAAGATCTTCCAGAATTTCTCCATATCCCCGCCGGACGAAAGCGCCACGTCCACAAGGTTGATGGTCACGACACCCTGGTTGAAGCGTCCGTAGAACTTATAGTTTCCGTTCTCATCCTTCCACGGGCTTAACGCACTCCGGCATCCCATTACCGGGAAGCAGTTGCCTTCTTTGAGCTCTTTCATCTTCTTCTCGGAAATATAGTCCGGCACAAGACGCTTTGCCGTACATTTCGCTGCAAGCTCTGTCAGGTAATAATACGGCGTGCCCTCATCGATATTATCCTCCTCGAGCACATAGATCAGCTTCGGGAACGCCGGGGTCACCCAGACGCCCGCTTCATTCTTCACACCCTGCCAGCGCTGTTTCAGTGTCTCTTCGATGATCATCGCGAGATCCTTTTTCTCCGCTTCGGTCTTCGCCTCATTCAGGTACATAAACACTGTCAGGAACGGAGCCTGCCCGTTGGTCGTCATCAGTGTGATCACCTGGTACTCGATCGTCTGGACACCCTTTGTGATCTCCTTTTTCAGCCGCCTTTCCACGATCTCATCCAGCACCTCTTTCGGATACTCAATGCCCACCAGCTTCATCTCGCTGAGCACCTCTGCACGGATCTTGTCCCTGGACACCTGTACGAACGGAGCCAGATGCGCCAGAGAGATGCTCTGTCCGCCGTACTGGTTGCTCGCCACCTGGGCGATGATCTGGGTTGCGATATTACATGCAGTCGAAAAGCTGTGCGGCTTCTCGATCATCGTCCCGCTGATGACTGTGCCGTTCTGGAGCATGTCTTCCAGATTGACCAGGTCACAGTTATGCATATGCTGCGCATAATAATCCGAGTCATGGAAATGGATGATCCCCGCCTTGTCCGCCTCTACGATGTCCTCCGGAAGGAGCATCCTCTGCGTCAGGTCACGGCTCACCTCTCCCGCCATGTAATCTCTCTGCACACTGTTTACAGCCGGATTCTTATTCGAATTCTCCTGTTTTACATCCTCGTTATTGCACTCGATCAGGGAGAGGATCCTGTTGTCCGTGGTGTTCGCTTTTCTCACAAGGGAACGTTTAAAACGGTATCTCACATACCTTCTCGCCAGGTCAAAAGCGCCTGTGGCCATGATCTGGTTCTCCACCATATCCTGGATCTCCTCCACTGATACCGCGCGGTTCAGTTTATTGCATTTAAATTCCACGAACTCCGCGATATCCTCGATCTGGGAATCGGTCAGGCTTCTGTTTTCTGACGATGCGTCCGCCTTAGTCACGGCAACCACGATCTTTTTGATGTCAAATACTTCCTCTGCCCCGTTTCTCTTAATGATCTTCATTCTGTTCCTCCTCATTTTCCATAATTTCGTCTATGTGGAACAGCGTCCTGCGCCGGCGCTGTTATCCGTCTGGAGTCCATTCTAATACAAAATGTAGTATAATGCAATCCCAAAAACACACGATACAGTATTTTCAGAACTACACAGCCTGACAAAAAGATTATCGGTTTAAAGAAATTATTTACGTTTCTTGTTATACAAATACTATCCGCGGCACAAATTTTCTGTTATTTCAGATCATGCAAAAAACAGTCTGTACTCCCCTCCTTTTCCCGGAGAGGAACACAGACTGTTCCTGACATTTTATCTCCAAAAACACCGGCCGGCTTATTTCATATTTTTAAGCCTGTTAAAATAGTCTTTCGACTCCTTCACGACTACCCCGTTCAGCGCCAGGAGCGCGATCAGGTTCGGGAACGCCATAAGCGCGTTAAAGATATCCGCGATATTCCACACTGCCGCGACCGTCATATACGGTCCGATGAAGACTGCGAGGATATACAGCCACCGGTATCCTGTGACCACGGATCTTTTTCTGTTAAAAAGATACTCGATACACCGTTCTCCATAATAATTCCACCCGAGTATCGTTGTAAACGCAAAGAACACAAGACACAGCATCAGGGAAAATGACGCCACTGCCGACGGGAACGGAAGCCCCTGCTGGAATGCAGCCATGGTGATCTCCACGCCTTCCAGTTCCGGATCCAGCCATGTCCCTGCGATCACTACAGAAAGACCTGTCATGGTACAGATCACGATCGTGTCGATAAATGTACCTGTCATAGACACAAGACCCTGACGCGCCGGTTCTTTTGTCACCGCTGCTGCCGCCGCGATCGGCGCGCTTCCGAGACCTGACTCATTGGAGAAGATCCCCCGCGCGATCCCTTTCTGCATCGCCACCACCATGCTTCCCATCGCTCCGCCTGCAAGCGCGCTTCCCGTAAACGCTGACTTCACGATCGACACCAGCGCAGCCGGTACAGCTGAAAGATTCGTCACAATAATGATCAGACCCAGAGCCACATACAGGATCGCCATAAACGGGACTACCACTTCCGACACTTTTGCGATACGCTTGATCCCGCCGATCACAACCAGCCCTACGCAGACTGTCAGTACCAGTCCCGTGATCACGGTTGCCGCCGAATAATCATTTCCAAACATAGAAAACACGACATGTGACGATTCCGGGTCAAAGAAATTCTTCACCGCAGAGGAAATACTGTTCACCTGAGTGAATGTCCCGATCCCGAACAGGCCCACGCCTGCTCCGAAAAAGGCAAATATCTTCGCCAGCCATCTCCAGTTCTTTCCCATACCGTTCTCAATATAATAGAACGGACCTCCGAGAACATGGCCCTCTTTGTCGATCGTACGGTACTTGATCGCAAGAAGCCCCTCCGCGTACTTTGTCGCCATACCGAAAAACGCTGCAATCACCATCCAGAACAAAGCTCCGGGACCGCCCGCGGCAATTGCGGTTGCAACACCCGCGATATTTCCTGTTCCGATCGTTGCCGACAGAGCTGTGCAGAGTGCTCCGAAGCTGGTCACTTCGCCTTCGCCTTCCTCTTCATTTTTCACCATGAATTTAAACGCCTTGCCGAGATGCCTTACCTGTAAAAGGCCCAGCCGAACTGTGAGAAGAAATCCTGTAAACAGGATGAGAATGATCAACGGCAGTCCCCACACTGCATTGTCGATCACTGTGATGATCTTATCGATCTGCTCTAACATTCCTTTATACCTCCATCCTTT
>DWUV01000110.1 GCA_019120595.1 Candidatus Mediterraneibacter tabaqchaliae
ACCCGCGCTCCGCCCGGCTGCGGCTTTTCTCAGCGCGTCAGCGCCGTGTAAATTTCCGAAGCATCGGTATACAATTATATAGTGTTTCCAGCGTGTAGTCAATTTCTTCTTTTGTGGTGAACTCTGACATGCTGAACCTGAGCGTGGCGTCCAGGTATTCTCTCGGAGTCCCGATGGCTTTCAGGACGCCGCTGACCGCCGGATGGTTGGAGGAACATGCAGAGCCGGAAGACACGTAGATCCCTTTGTCTTCCAGCGTGTGCAGCAGGACTTCGCTGCGCACACCCGCGATCCCCACGCTGATGATGTGGGGCGCGCTGTCCCCGTCAGCCGCGCCGTGGACCGCTGTATCCCCGATCTCTCCGAGTCCTTTGATAAAATGCGCTTTCAGCTCTCTCATAAGGGCTGTCTTCATCTCAAGGTCCTGATAGATCATCTTCGACGCAAGTCCCAGCCCCGCGATCCCGGGCACATTCTCCGTGCCGGAGCGCAGGTCTTTCTGCTGCCCGCCCCCGAACAGGATCGGATGGATCTTCACCCGGCTGTCGACATAGAGGAAGCCCACGCCTTTTGGCCCGTGGATCTTATGCCCGCTGGCAGAGAGCAGGTCAATGCCCATCCGCTTCGGATAGATGCGGTATTTTCCAAATCCCTGTACCGCATCTGTGTGGAACAGGATGGAAGGATTGTACCGCTTCGTGATCTGCACTGCCTCCTGGATGGGCTGCACGGTCCCGACCTCATTGTTCACATACATCACAGATACCAGGATCGTCTCCGGGCACAGCGCTTCCTTTAAAGCATCGAGACGGATGCGCCCCTCCCCGTCCACCGGGAGATAGGTCACGCGGAATCCCTCTTCTTCCTCCAGATACCGCATGGTATTGAGGATCGCGGGATGCTCGATGGACGAGGTGATCAGATGGTTCCCTCTGCGCCGGTTCGCCCGGGCGCATCCGATAAGAGCCAGGTTATCGCTCTCCGTACCGCCCGAGGTAAAGAAGAGCTCTTTTGCGTTCACTTTCAGGAGTTTTGCGATCGTCTCCTTGGCATCCCGGATATAGTGTTCCGCCTCCACGCCTTTCCTGTACAGGGAGGACGGGTTGCCGTAATCCCGGCACATGACTTTATATACCAGTTCCCCCACTTCCGGATAACACATGGTCGTGGCGGAATTGTCCAGATAAACTTCCATTTTTCCTTTCCTTTACTCTTTTCTTACTATATAAATTATGCACAGGCTCCGCGCATGTGCCGGCAGCCTGTTCAGCACTCCGATGCGCCGGCAGCCCGGCTTTCCAGATGGTACATCAGTATGGACAGCGCGGTAAGCCCTGCGGTCTCTGTCCGCAGGATCCGCTTCCCGAGAGTGACGGCATGGGCTCCCGCCCTTTTCGCCTGCTCTACTTCCTCTTCCTCGAATCCGCCCTCCGGCCCGATGAAGATCCCAACAGACTGCCCGGGAGCGATCCCTTCCAGGATGCGCGCTGTCTCCTTCATCCCTTCTTCCAGCTCATAGGGGATGAGCACCACATCCAGCTCTCCTGCCATCCTGAGCGCTTCCGCAAAGCTGCAGGCCGCGCCAACCTCAGGAATGATGCCGCGCCCGGACTGCTCTGCCGCCCCTCTTGCGATCAGCTGCCACCGGGCCTGCTTCTTCGCCGCCTTCTTCTCATCCAGCCTCACCACGGAGCGCTTCGCCGCAAAGGGGACAATGCGGTACGCACCCAGCTCCACCGCCTTCTGTACGATCCACTCCATTTTATCTCCTTTGGGCAGACCCTGGAACAGGACGATCCTGGAGGGAAGCTCTGTATCGGAAGCCAGCTCTTTGAGGATATCGAGCACCGCTGTCTGCTCCTCATACGAATGGATACAGCAGAGATAGGTCTTTCCCCTGCCGTCGCTCACCCGCACGTCCTCTCCGGGCTTCATGCGGAGCACATTTTTGATATGATTCACATCCGCGCCCTGCATGTAGATTTTATTTTCTCTGATCCATGATGGTTCTGCAAAGAACTGCTGCATCTTACGTCTCCTTCTTTTCTTTCCGCGCAGTCACGCAGACCCATTCGCCCTGGTATGTCACATCCAGCACTTCCAGCCCTGCCGCCTTTACCGCGTCCACGACCGTCTGCTCTTTGTCATCGATGATCCCGCTGGTGATATAGATCCCGCCCGGCTTTAACTGATCCACAATGACCGGCGTCAGCTCCACAAGGACATCCGCCAGGATATTCGCCGCCACGATATCATAGCATCCGTATCCCACTTTATCCTGCACTGCCTTGTCGTCAATGAGGTTCCCGATCATTACCTCGTACTTCTCTTTCGGGATGCCGTTCACTTCCATGTTCTCATGGGTAGCGTCGATGGCGCACGGATCCAGGTCCGTCCCGACAGAATACGCCGCCCCGAATTTCAGCGCCAGCATGCCGAGGATCCCGCTCCCGCATCCCACGTCTAGGATCCTTGTTTCCGGTGTTGTGTACTTCCTGATCTGGCGGATACAGAGCTGGGTCGTCTCATGCATCCCGGTGCCGAACGCAGTGCCCGGGTCGATATGGATGACCAGCTTATCCTCATCCTCCGGCTTTACGTCCTCCCATGACGGGATGATCAGGATATCATCTACGTAAAACTGGTGGAAATACTGCTTCCAGTTGTTCACCCAGTCCACGTCCTCTGTCTCGGACTCTTCGATCAGGCACTCGCCCACATCCACATAGGCGGACATCTCTTCCAACTCCCGGCGGACATCCGCCAGGATCTTTTCCTGGTCTTCCTCAGGCTCCAGATAAAAGCTCAGATAAGCCACTCCGTCATCCGCCTCGATCTCAGGCAGGATATCCACGAACATCTGCTCCTTGTCGGACTGCGTGAGCGGGATCTTGTCTTCGATTTCCACCCCTTGTATGCCCAGATCCATGAGCATACTGCTCACGATATCCTCCGCTTC
Organism: Candidatus Mediterraneibacter tabaqchaliae; assembly: GCA_019120595.1. Classification (GTDB taxonomy): domain Bacteria; phylum Bacillota; class Clostridia; order Lachnospirales; family Lachnospiraceae; genus Mediterraneibacter; species Mediterraneibacter tabaqchaliae. The sequence continues at coordinate 2,960 of DWUV01000110.1, forward strand.
GGTTGTCGTTTTTAATCGGTATTTATTCCACTTCATGCGCTTCCTCCTGTGCGTTTTCCTTTTCGAACCAAAGGTTCAGGTCTACATTTGCATTGATCCCCGGCACTGCCCCTGTCTCGCTGTACTGCCATATTTTGTAATCATACGGGCACTGGGGTATCTCATGATAATCCGCATACCAGAAATCATACTCCGTAAGTTCTTCCATATCAAGGGTAAATGCCATCCACTTCATATTGGAATAGATCATGGCATCATACCCTTTCTGCTCCACGGTATCGCAGAAGACCTTGCAGAAATTGGTAAAATCTTTATCCGTGTTGCCGTCCGTCCGGGCGGTGTCCCATTTGATCTCTTCGGTATCGTAGACGACCGGCCCGGTGATCTCATAAGGCTTTATATGCTTAAGGACAAATTCTGCCTCTTCCACTGCCTCAGCGCCGCTCACTGCCTGGGAGAAAAAATACACCCCCACATCCAGGCCGGCATCCAGAGCGCCTTTCATATTCTGCTCGTACATGGCGTCCATGACAAGCGCGCCCGTATCCCCGTACGCCCGGTAGCCGAGCCGGATGATCACAAACTCCACTCCGCTTTCCTTCACCTGTTCCCAGTCGATCTCCTCGCCCTGGAACTCGGACACATCGATCCCGAACCGGGCGGTCACGCCGTTTTCCTCGTCATGGAAACTCTTGCGCCCGGTCTCTTCGTCTGTCCGGATCTTTGTGAGGTCATACGTGCACTTCGGCACATCCGGAAGCAGCGGCGCTTCATATTCATTTCCCTCTACATCCTGAAAGATATATTCGCCATCTTCAGGGCTATTGCGTGCTTCCTCTTCCGTCAGCTCAGCCCCCGTCTCTTCCGCCTGCCCGGAGCACGCGGTGAGCAGAAAGGCTGCGCACGGCACTGCCGCCAGAAGAAGTCCTGCTTTACGAAAAACTCTGCTTTTCATCATTTTGCTCCACCTTCATGTCATCGCCTGTACGGATCGTCCCACCCCGGATCACCCGCGCGAAGACGCCTTCCCTCGGCATGATACAGTCTCCCATCTTCTGAAAGATCTGGCATCCGTGATGGCATTCTTTGCCGATCTGGGTGATCTCCAGCACAACATCACCGCAGGACAGCCGCGTACCCACCGGCAGCGAACGGAAATCGATCCCCTTCACCACCAGATTCTCCCCGAACGCTCCGTCCTCCACTTCCGCCCCTCTCTCCCGGAATCCCTGGATCTTCTCATAGGAGAGAAGGCTGACCTGGCGGTGCCACTTCCCTGCATGGGCATCCCCCTGTATCCCATAGTCTTCGATAAAAATACCTTCGCCTGCATTTTGTTTCTGAGTGCCCTTTGCCGGGCTCGTGCAGACTGCCATTACTTTTCCCATCGACGTCCTAACCTCCGATCCTGGACATTTCTTTCGTCTCCAGCGTCTCTTCTGCGCAGCTTTTCCCCTGACTGTTTTCCCCAGGCTGCCCGTTTACTCCAAACTGATGATGCGCCGGCTTTTCATAAAAAGCCTTCTCCATCGCAGCCTTTATCTCCGGGTCACCGGCGCCGCCCCGGAGCAGGGTTTTCAGGTCCGTTCCTCTCTCATACTGAAGGCACGGCTTCAGATATCCTTCTGACGTAAGGCGGACGCGGTTGCATCTTCCGCAGAACTGATGGGATACCGCGCTGATAAAGCCGATGCGTCTCCTGAACCCGGGGAACTGCACATATTCCGCCGGTCCGTTCCCGAGCCGCCCGGTACAGGGTTCTGCTTTTCCGTAAACCTTTTCCAGGATACCGAGGATCTCATCCCCGCCCCGTCCCGCGAAGTGCTTCCCCAGTCCGATTGGCATCATCTCAATAAACCTCACATCCGCCTTTCCCTCTTTCGCCAGCAGCGCAAGGCGGATATACTCATCATCTTCTTCTGTCCCATTTGATCCTGTTAAATTTGATCCTGTTGCCTTTAAAGGAACGCAGTTTACTTTGACCGAAAGGCCGGGGACTGCCGCAGCTGCATCCAGCCCTTCCAGCGCCTTTTCCACACTGCCTCCCCGGGTGATCTCCCGATATCGCTCCGGGTGCAGGGTATCAATACTGATATTGACAGCATCAAGCCCATTCGAAACTAATCCGTTTATTTGTTCTTTTAAAAGTGTCCCGTTCGTTGTCAGAGTCACCTGTTCAATACCTGTGATCCCCTTCAGCATACCAACAAGCTCCGGGAGACCTCTGCGCACCAGCGGCTCGCCGCCCGTCAGTTTTATCCTCCGTATCCCCAGCTCCGCGCCGACCCTGCATACGCGGGCGATCTCGTCAAAAGTCAGGATCTGCTCATGGGGCACAGACGCGACGCCCTCCGCAGGCATACAGTACACGCACCGGAGATTACAGCGGTCTGTCACAGACACCCGCATATAGTCGACATTCCTTCCAAATTGATCTATCATCGCGCACATTCTCCCGCTCTTCCTGTCAGGATCGCCAGCCCGTGGTCCAGGGACGGGAGCACAGCTTCCAGATTTTCCCTCACAGCCTTCGGGCTCCCCGGAAGATTGATGATCAGCGTCTGTCCGCGTATCACGGAAACACCCCGGCTTAACATTGCTCTTGGCGTTACCTTAAGAGATGCGAGACGCATCGCCTCAGCGATCCCCGGCGCGATCCGGTCCGCCGCCTCCAGTGTCGCCTCAGGCGTACAGTCTCTCGGCGCAAATCCGGTTCCTCCCGTAGTGAAAATGATATCCATCTTGTCAACATCAGATAATGAACATAGACATTTTTTTATTTCTTCTCTTTCATCTGGAAGCAGAACCGTTTTCTGAATATCATACCCGGCTTCCGTGAGCATTTCACAGATCAGAGGACCGCTCTGATCTTTCCGCTCACCGGCATATCCTTTATC
>DWUV01000001.1 GCA_019120595.1 Candidatus Mediterraneibacter tabaqchaliae
GTGATGGGCCTGTGGTGATCTGATCTGGATTTGTGGGGGAACCGGACGATTGGTGAAACGTCCGAAAACCGTCGGTTTGATGCAGGACGTTTTACTCAATCACAGGCTCCCCCACAAATACAGCTTTATCCTTTTATGAGCCGCTCTACTTCCTCTCTCTCCGGCATCGCCTTGATCGCCCCTTTCCTCGTAGTGACGATGGCTGCCGCCGCATTCGCGAATGTAAGCATCTCGCCCAGCTCTTCTTCTGTGAGATTATGGAAATCGTGCTCCAGGAGATAGTTCAGGGAGCTTCCCCCGAACGTATCCCCGGCCCCTGTCGTCTCGATTGCCTGTACGGTAAAGCCCGGGCGCTCCACCCGCATTCCTTTATAGTAAGCCCTGCTTCCGTCTTTGCCCATAGTCAGGAGGATCAGCGGGATATCATAGTTCTCCTGAAGATACGCGATCCCCTCATCGTAATCTTCCTTTCCGGACACGAACTGGATCTCATTGTCAGAGATCTTCAGGATATCGCATACGCCGAACCCATACTCCATCTGCTCTTTCGCAAGTTCGAGGGAGCTCCACAGCGGCGGTCTTAAATTCGGGTCAAAGGAGATCAGGCACCCGCCGTCCTTTGCCGCCTGCACAGCTTTCTTCGTCGCGGCGCGCACGCCGTCATGCGTCATGGAAAGTGTGCCAAAGTGGAAGATCCGCGCCTGGCTGATAAATGCAGGATCCACTTCCTCCTCTGTGAGCATCATGTCAGCTCCCGGATTGCGGTAAAACGAAAATTCTCTGTCTCCGTCCGGGAATGTGTGCACAAATGCCAGTGTTGTATTTACCGTATCGTCTGTCATGAGATGGGATGCATCGATCCCGGCTTCTGTGATCGTTTCCCTGAGCATTGTGCCGAACTGGTCCTTTCCGACCTTTCCGACAAATCCGGTCTTCTTTCCCATTTTATTCAGAAGCGCCAGCACATTGCAGGGCGCTCCGCCCGGGCATGCCTCGAACATCCCGTTGCCCTGGCTGCTCTGCCCGTTCATCGTAAAATCTACCAGCAGTTCTCCCAATGCGATCACATCATAATTCTTTTCCATATCCGTGTCCTCCTTCCATATCCCCCTGCCCTGTACGGCAGGCATTTATCACTATGAGCTCCAGGGCCGCGTCCGCCCTGCCTGCATTTTGCATATCCGCCTAATTAAAGTATACAAGCTCCTCGATGGGCTGTGCTTCCTCGATGTACTCCGCCTCCAAGACAGGGCCTTCGCCCCGGTATACAGAGATATTGGCAAAACCGACCTTTGCCCGTACCTTTACCCAGTCTCCCGGTTTCAGCTTCGGGGCATAGGGACTTTTGCACACATACCCGAGAAATGTCGTATCATCCGCGCAGCAGGTCATCGCCATGCGCCCGGGCAGGAATACTTTGGATGGGAATGACCTGGGTTTTACTACCTTTGCCGTAAACTCCACGACTTTTCCCTTATACCGATCCGGGTTTTCCATCATATCCACATACCAGATCCCATAATCTTCTTTCGCGATCTCAATGACCGGCGCTTTCAGGTCATAAGGCACATCATCCTCAAAGATATTTTCCACCTCTCCGTTCTCGTCCTCAAAGATAACCTCAGCCTGAGGGCTTACTACCTTCACGCTCCTGCGGTATCCCGCAAGCGGCTTGATATCCTCGCAGCGGTTGAACAGCACAAGCTCTGCATTCCTGACCATCTCCACAAAAAGCGGTTTTAAGTTTGTCAGATACATCTGGAACGTACTGGCGTCAACTGTCGTGAGCTTCTGCTCGATGGCCCATCCTTCCGGAAGCCTGAGGCTCTCAAAATCACTTACCTTCCACATCCCGTTATATTCGACCACGACACGTTCCGGCTCATGCTTTTTGTCCATCTCTTCCAGCCATTCTTCCGTCAGGTCTTCCTGGTCTTCCACCCGCTCGATCACAACGCCGTACTTCAGCATTTCCATGGGGTCATACTCTTCCTCCCCCTCTTCGCAGAGGATGAGGAGAGTCTTTCCGTCGATCTGGAAATAATCCTGTTTCAGGGTAAAATTAAGGAACTGCGTCTTGCCGCTGTCCAGGAATCCGGTCATCAAATAGACCATTACATTCGGTTCTTCCATCTCTGTCCTCCCCTGTCTCATCCGGCGAGCCCGAACAGCACCGCCAGTTTCTCCTCCGCAAGTTCCGCGCCGATCACGCAGATACGCCCGGTATATTCCGGCGCTCCGGCGCGCACCTCATGTTCTTCGGGAACCATATCAAAGTAGATCCACTCTCCGTCCGCTCCGGGAACCATGCCTTTGGCACGCAGCACATTTCCGTAAGAACCATCCTCCTCGAGCGTCCTGAGGATATCGGAGATCTGCTCCTTTGTATATGTGTGGATCGTCTCCCTGCCCCAGCTGGTGAAGACCTCATCCGCATGATGATGCCCTTCATGGCCGTGATGATGGTGATGCCCGTGGTCGTGGTCATGGTCATGTCCGCAGCATTCTCCGTGCCCATGGTCATGTTCATCATGATGGTGCTCATCATGCTCATGATCATGGTGATGGTCATGCTCATGATCGTGGTGATGACCATGCTCATGATCGTGGCCGCAGCACTCTCCGTGCTCGTGGTGATGTCCGCACTCCGGGCAGATGATCTCCTCGAGCAGCTCTTCTTCCAGCGACTTGCTCGATTCCATTGTCTCCAGGATCTTCTCCCCCGGAAGCTGCGCGATCGGAGTCGTGATAAACGGGGCTTTGCTGTTCAGTTCTCTTAACAGAACCACACTCTCTTCCACTTTCTCCGGCTTTGCCTTATCCGTCCGGCTTAAGATCACCGCGCCGGCATACTCGATCTGATTGCTGAAGAACTCTCCGAAATTCTTCCGGTAGATCCTGCACTTTGTCACATCCACAACTGTGCTGAAGCTGTTGAGCTGCGCGTCGATGTCTCCCTGTACATCCCGTACCGCTTTGATCACATCCGAGAGCTTGCCCACTCCCGAAGGTTCGATGAGGATCCTGTCCGGATGATAAGTGTCAACCACCTCACGCAGGGATTTTCCGAAATCCCCTACCAGAGAGCAGCAGATGCACCCGGAGTTCATCTCCCGGATCTCGATGCCGGATTCTTTGAGGAACCCGCCGTCAATACCGATCTCCCCGAATTCATTTTCGATCAGTACGACCTGCTCTCCTTTGAATGCCTCTGAAAGCAGTTTTTTGATCAGTGTTGTCTTTCCGGCTCCGAGGAAGCCGGAGATAATGTCGATCTTTGTCATTTTATATTCCTTCTTTCCTCTTTATTCTCTATATAATCTTTTGATTTTCTGCATTTTGGAAGACTTATGCCCGTCCTCAGTCTTTCAGGTCAAGCTCTACCGGGCAGTGGTCAGATCCCATAACATCCGTCAGGATCTTTGCGTCCCCGAGCCTGTCCTTAAGCGCCTCGGATACGCAGAAGTAATCAATACGCCACCCTGCGTTCTTTGCGCGCGCGCTGAACCGGTAGGACCACCAGGAATAGATTCCCTCCTGATCCGGATAGAAATACCGGAACGTATCGATAAATCCCGCATCCAGGAGCTCGCTGAACTTCTGGCGCTCTTCGTCCGTAAATCCGGCGTTTTTCCGGTTTGTCTTCGGATTCTTCAGGTCGATCTCTTTATGCGCCACATTCATATCCCCTGTCACGATGACTGGTTTT
>DWUV01000111.1 GCA_019120595.1 Candidatus Mediterraneibacter tabaqchaliae
GAATCTTCCGCCGGACAATTGCTTTTAGCCATGCTTTCTCCCTTTTACGTCTTTCCCAGATTACGGAGCCGGAACCTGAGCCATATCCCCGTCCGCCGCGAAAACGTCCTGCATCAAACCGACGGTTTTCGTACGTTTTGCCAACAGGGTGGCTCCCCCGCAAATACAGATTTATCTCACGGTGACGCACACCCCGTCTTCTGTATTTTCCACCCGCATTCTGAGTCCATCCGCCCGGAAAATCTTTTCAGCCAGATACAATCCGACGCCAAGGTGCTTCTCCTCTCCGCCCCGGCTTTTACTGCCGGTGAAGAACAGGTCGCACACATGGGGCAGATCTTCTTCGGGTATCTTTTCCCCGGTATTCCGGATCACGCATTTATCCCGTTCTATGTCGATCCGTATCCTGCCCTCATATCGATTGTGGTCCACTGCATTTGCGACCAGATTGGAAAAAGCTTTTTCTATCAGCCCTTTATCGCCGTATATGGGGAAGTCTGTGCCGCAGCTCACATTCACCTCGATCTGTTTTTCTTCAAGACGGGCGCTGTACGCGGTGATGATCTCCTGAAGCACCTCCCTGACTGATATCTGTTCCTTTACAGACCTGTATTCTTTTGAGTCCAGTCTGGAAATGAAGACCATTTCTTTTACCATATCATCCATGCGTTCTGTCTGTCCGATGATCTGTTCCAGATAATAGCCCCTTTTTTCTTTATTAACATCCTCTTCCAGATTTTCTGCGAACCCCCGGATCACCGCCAGCGGAGTTTTCATTTCATGGGCGATCGCATTTGTGAAGTCTCTCTGCCGCTCTTCCAGTACGGCACGCCTGCGGAATGTTTTTTCGACAGTCCAGAGGACCAGCCCGGCACAGAGCAATGTCAGGACGCCTCCCCAAAGGTAGATATACGTCATGGAATCAAATGCCTGCTTCCAGGGATGCCCAACCGATCGGATCACCAGCGTATAGACCGGCACATCGTAACCATCTCCGAGAAAAAGCTGTGAGGAAGTCTCTGTCCGCCGGACAATGCCGCCGCTGCTATACGGAAAACGCGGTTCCCGGTATGTTTCCGAATAATCCTGAAGATACTCCTCGTCCATCCACTCATGCCACCCGTCTATTCCGCTGTTTTGCCGCATTCCCGGGAAATAGCACGATACATTCCGGAGCCGTTCCAACGCCTCATAAGAGATACTGTCACCGCCCTCTTCCCACTGCCATACCGGCCCGATGTTTCCCGCTTCCTTTACATCCTCTGAAGAATAAAAGACCCTTCTCACACTGATGGCTTCAAGCTCATCTCCCGCAGCGGAGGCAGCCGCCTTTATCTCATACGTGATGCCCACATACTCATGGGGCTCACGATTCTCTCCTTCGTATCCTGCCAGAGTTTCTATTTCTTCATCCGAAAGGTAGTCTGACAATGGCCAGCTCACTACAGCTGTCCCGGATCCATCTTCTATCTGCGCGGTCATAAGATTTGTACTCCTGGCAGCCAGATTGCCATCCGGGTCATAGGCCGCGGCTGATATCTGCTGATACTCCGTGCTGTATACAAGCGCAGCCACAGTGACTTCCTCATATAATTTATGGATCTGCCAGTCATCTCCGTTCCCTTCTCCGGTATCCTCCGCTGAAACCTGTTGCGCCTGCGCCTCATACTGCATACTATCAAAGATTTTCTGATCGATCTTTTCGATTTTTTCCTGATAGGCTCTCTGCCATCCAAACTGGTTCACCCAGGTAGCCAGCAGCATGCTGAGCACGTACACAGCCGCAAAGGCAAGGATCAGGAATGCCCGCAGTTTTCCTCCTGTATACCCCGCAAAAGCCGATCGTTTCTTTTCCGCCTTTTTCTCTTTTCCCGCTCTCATACAGACACCTCCATCCTGTAACCGGTGTTTCTCACGGTATGGATCCGGCATGCGCTCCCTTCCAGCGCCTTCCTCAGCTTCTTGATATGATTATCCACGACGCGCTCATTTCCCTCAAAATCATATCCCCATACCCGGACCAGAAGCTGCTCTCTTGTGAACGTCCGGTTCGGATCTTTCAGGAAAAGAAGGAGCATCTCATATTCCTTCGGAGCAAGAGAGCAGTCCGTTCCCCGGACCGATACGCGCCGCGTACATATATTCACGGTCACATTCCCTCTGACGATCAGGTCGGCATCGGCTGTCCCTCTCACACGCTCTGTCATCGCCATAACCTTCGCATACAGCACGGGCAGGGAGAATGGCTTGGTGATATAATTGTCCGCTCCCGCAGCGTACCCATTGAGCTCGTCCTCTTCCATCACGCGCGCTGTGATGAAAAACACCGGTGTACCGGTCTGTTCCCGCAGCTTCCGGCATACGGAAAAGCCGTCCCTTCCGGGGAGCATTACATCCAGCAGGATCATATCCCAGGACCGGCCCACCGCCTTCTCCACGGCATCTTCCCCGTTATATACGATCTTCACCTTCCATCCCTTTGCTGTAAAATAATCACTGACAGCCTCTGCCAGCAGTCTGTCATCTTCCGCGATCAAAAGCCTGAATCCCATATCCGTGTCCCCCGTTTGTATTGTTTTCTTTGTTTCTGATGTCAGTATACAGGATGATTATATCTTTTTTGTATCGCTTTGGACGTATTATCTACTTTCTTTCGCAAAAGACCGCACACCTTTGATTTATGTGCTATAATCAGATGAATGCACAACATATCCGACCGGGAAGTGCCCCGGTATACTTATTTACAGAAAGGAACTTTTATCTATGTGGATCGCTGACAACTGGAAAGATTACGAAGTCATAGACTGTTCAAAAGGAGAGAAACTGGAGCGCTGGGGCGAATATCTCCTCGTCCGCCCGGATCCTCAGGTTATCTGGGATACTCCGAAAAAACACATTGGCTGGAAAAAGATGAACGGGCATTACCACCGCAGCAAAAAAGGCGGCGGAGAATGGGAGTTCTTCCGCCTGCCCCAGCAGTGGCAGATCCATTACGGTCCGCTTACATTTAACCTGAAGCCGTTCAGCTTTAAGCATACCGGCCTGTTCCCGGAGCAGGCAGTCAACTGGGACTGGTTTTCCGAAAAGATCCGGAGCGCCGGGCGTCCGGTCAAAGTGCTGAACCTCTTTGCCTACACAGGCGGCGCTACCCTTGCGGCAGCGGCAGCCGGGGCACATGTCACCCATGTAGACGCCTCCAAAGGCATGGTCGGATGGGCGAAAGAGAACGCGGTCTCCTCAGGGCTTCAGGATGCGCCGATCCGCTGGCTTGTAGACGACTGTGTGAAATTTGTGGAGCGCGAGATCCGCAGGGGGAATACTTATGACGCCATTATCATGGATCCTCCGTCATACGGGAGAGGCCCAAAGGGCGAGATCTGGAAGATCGAGGATATGATCCATCCTCTCATTAAACTGTGTACAAAGATCCTATCAAAGGATGCTCTGTTTTTCCTCGTGAATTCTTATACCACAGGACTTGCCCCGGCGGTCCTGACCTATATGATCGCAACGGAGCTCAAACCGTGGGGCGGCCATGTCGTATCCGAGGAGATCGGGCTGCCTGTGACAGAGTCTGGGCTGGTGCTCCCATGCGGGGCGTCCGGGAGATGGGAACGCTGAAAGGCAGGTATGGTGGTATGAAATTAAACATACAAAAGAAACTTTCCGAATATTTTCTATATTTTATGCTGTACTCCATCATCGGATGGATCTACGAAGTATTTCTGGAAGTGGTCGTGTACCGCTGGGGATTTTCCAACAGAGGCGTACTCTTCGGCCCTTACTGCATCGTATACGGAGTCGGGGCGATCGTACTCATTCTCTGTCTGTGGAAGCTGAAGGAGAAGCGCATCTGTATCGGAAAGATCCCGGTGACACCGCTTCTGGTCTTCATCGGGATCGTGCTCATCACCACAGCTATCGAGCTGGCGGCAAGCTATATCATGGAATTCACCCACGGGGAGTGGCTCTGGGATTACCGCCGTTTTGCCTTCAACTTCGAAGGGCGCATCGCACTCAATCCGAGTATCCGCTTTGGGATCGGAGGCATGGTCTTCCTGTATGGCCTTCAGCCGTTGTTTAAAAAACTGACCGCAAAAATGTCTGACAAGACACTTTATACGGTCAGCCTGATCTTATTTCTACTTCTGATCGCAGATGTGATCTTCACTTTCTGCCTGTAATGCAGCCAATCTGGCATGCACAGCATCCTGACGGCATCCCTGCGGCAGGATTTCTGCCCATACAATGGGGTCACACTCTGATCTTACTCATGATCTCACCGATCGGAGCGGCGATGGTCAGATCCGCGCGGACTGACCTCGCTGTCTCCGACTTGTTGATCACTGCCAGATACTTCCCGCGGAAATAGTCGATAAATCCCGCTGCCGGATACACAACCAGCGAGGTGCCGCCGATGATCAGCATATCCGCCCGGGAGATCGCGCGCACCGCTCCCTGTATGGTCTCCTGGTCCAGCCCTTCCTCATAGAGCACTACATCCGGCTTGATCATACCGCCGCACTCGCACCTTGGCACACCGTCACAGTTTTTTACATATCCCGCATCATAAAATTTCCCGCATTTCATACAGTAATTCCTATGGATGCTTCCGTGCAGCTCATATACATTCCGGCTCCCGGCAGCCTGGTGGAGCCCGTCGATATTCTGGGTCACGACTGCGGTCAGCTTCCCTGCCTTTTCAAGTTCCGCCAGCTTCAGGTGGGCCGGGTTCGGCTTTGCATCCAGCGCCATCATTTTCTCTTTATAAAATTCATAAAACGCTTCCGGATAACGCATGAAAAACGTATGGCTCACTACCTGTTCCGGAGAATATTTGTACTGCTGGTGATAGATCCCGTCCGCGCTGCGGAAATCCGGTATCCCGCTCTCCGTGGAGACCCCTGCGCCCCCGAAAAACACGATCCTGCTGCTCTCATCGATCATCTTCTGGAGCTGCGCTGTTTCTTTCTCATACATTTGGAACCACCCTTCCCTTTCCGTCAATCTGCATTCAGGTTTCCTTTCTCTATATGCTTGTCCATGATCTCCAGCATCTTTTCCCACACGATCTCAGACGTCTCAGGGATGCGCTCATTCCTTTTGCACACCTGGGATTTATGCACGCCGTGCTCTGCCCAGCTCTTTCCGTCTGACGCGTCATTTAAGAGCAGGGGCTGGAAATTATCCAGCAGACGGGCGAACTTTGCCTCTGCTGTCTCATAGGCCTCGAACTCCTCCCAGAGCGCGCGGAAATAGGTCCCCTGGTCCGCAGGGAGCAGCCCGAAGATACGGTCCGCAGCCTTCACTTCTCTCTCCCTCTTTGTCGCTGCCCCGGCATTGTCATAGGCATAAGTATCCCCGGCGTCGATCTCGACAAGGTCATGGATCAGCACCATGATCATGACCTTTGTCAGATCCGCCTCTTCCTTCATATGTTCTCTCAGAAGGACAGCCGAGAGCGCCAGGTGCCAGGAATGCTCCGCGTCGTTTTCCTTTCTCTTCCCGTCTGCGAGATAGGTCTGGCGGAAAATATTTTTCACCTTGTCCACCTCTGTGATAAAACGGATCTGCTGTTCGAGCCGCTCTTTTTCGGATTTCATGTTTTCCTTCCTTACGTTTTCCATCGTTGTGTTCATCTCCATTTCTCCCGCATTATACCACGTGCGCAGGAAAGGAAGTGCCGCGCAGCGGGGCGAAGCGGTGAAGCCGCTTCGGATTGTACGAATGTACAATCATTATACCACAATGATGAAAAAGAAAAATCCCCTCTGTCCGGGAAATTTCTCCTGCTGAAATTTTCCCTCTTCAGAGAGGATCTTGTTTTCTTCTGTCTGTCCTTACAGCACTACTTTTCCGGTCGTATTGCCGTTCACTACATAATATGCAGCGGACTCTTCCGGCTTCAGATAAAGCTGTACGTCTTTGATGTCGTCTACGTTATTGTTCAGATCATATGTCCAGATGTCTTTTACTTTCTGAAGGATCTCATCCTGTGTGTATTCCTTGCCGGAGAACTGCAGGAAGATCTCTGTCTTGATCTCAGCCTTGTCGGCTGCTGCCTTCTTTGCCGCTGTTGCTGTCTTCTTAGCTGTTGTTTTCTTTGCCGCTGTTGTTGCCTTCTTCGCTGTCGTCTTCTTTGCGGCTGTCTTCTTAGCAGTCGTCTTTTCTTCTGTCTTCTCTGCCGGTGTATCTACTAAAACTGCTGCTTTTGTCTCAAGCTTTTTCGTTGTGTCTTTCTTTGTCTCGATCGCTTTCGCCGGTTCTGCTTTTTCTGCTTTTGCCTCAGCTTTTGCAGGCTCTGCCTTTACAGCTTTCTCTGCTGCCTTAACCGGTTCCGCCTTAACCTCAGCTGTTTTCTTAGCTGCTGTTTTTGCTGTTGAAGTTGCTTTCTTTAATGCCATACTTGTTCCCTCCTAAAAAATACTACAACCAAGTATTTCCGGCATTGGCATCTGTATTGATGTCAGTGCCCTGAATATTCAACTCAATCCTAAAAGTTCCATAGGGGATTGTACCTCATTTTGCAGAAAAGGTCAAACTTTTTTGTTTCTCATAGTAAAAATTTTTATCCGCATATTTTATTCGTATAGTCAATTTTCTGTCCGGTCCTTATATCCTCTGAAAAAACCAGCCAGGCCTTTCAGTGTCTTTACAAGGACCTGGATTTCTTCCTCACTGAGAGTGCTGATCACTGCGTCCGTCATCTCCCGGTGGTATTCCCGATGGTGTTCATATGCCCTGATGCCTTTGGGGGTAAGACCAAGGAATACAACGCGCCGGTCCTGCTCACCTCGCCTGCGCGCCACATATTTTTTATTGACAAGCCCATTGACTGATGTAGTGAGAGAACCTGCCGTGATCCCCATCTTTTTCGCCACCATGGACATGGTATTCTCCCCTGTCAGGCCGATCGCTTCTATAATATGCATATCATTGTTGGTGATGTCTTTAAATTCATCCGTGATGATCGCGTCTTCTTCCAGTTTCCATATTTCATTGAACAGATTGACCAGGATATCATTGATGGTCTCACGTGGGCTCATGCATGTTCTCCTTTCTGTCAGGCAAACAGCTCCTGCACTGCGTCCCTGACGGTATCGATCTTCTCCGCCTTCCACGCTTTTGCGCCGCAGAAGAGGAGTCCCTTCTCTATATTTCCTTTTACCGCGTTGATCAGGCCGTCTGTGATACAGTACGGGATATCAGCCGGATTACATTTCGCAAGGCATCTGTGGCACGGGCTGTGGGGGATCCGGATCCCTTTTGCCACCTGCTCCATGAGCGGATTTAAGATCGCGCGCCCCGGCATGCCCACCGGACTCTTCACGATCATAATGTCTTCTTTTGACGCATTGATATATGCCTGTTTATATCGGATATCCGCATCGCATTCTTCTGTAGTGACAAACCGGGTCGCCACCTGGACGCCGTCCGCTCCCAGTCCCATCGCGCGTTTTACATCGCCGCTGTCATAGATCCCGCCTGCCACAACGACCGGGATTTCTGTATTGTACTTTTCCGCGTAGCTCTTTACGGTGCGGATGATCTTTCGGATCTCTTCCCCGTAGGTTTCGGGCGTATACTCTGCCAGCTCTTCTTTCTTAAAGCCGAGATGCCCGCCTGCCTCCGGTCCCTCGATCACGACCAGGTCCGCAGTCCTTTTGTACTTTCTGTCCCAGTATTTCAGAATGACATTTGCAGATTTGTCTGTTGACACAATGGGCGCGATCTTTGTACGGCTTCCCGCTGTCAGCGCAGGCAGGTCTGTCGGAAGCCCTGCCCCGGAGATGATAATGTCCGCCCCTGCCCTGACTGCCGCTTTCACATGAGCCGCGTGCTCTTTCAGCGCGGTCATGACATTAAATCCTATGATCCCGTCAGGGGAGATGGAGCGCGCTTTCTCCATCTCGCTTTCGATCGCCCTGAGATTCGCCTCTGCGGGCGCTCTGTCAAAGTCTGCTTCCCGGTAGCCGATCTGAGCGCTGGAGATGATGCCGATGCCGCCTTCCCTGGCAACTGCCCCTGCCAGCCTTCCCAGGCTGATGCCAACGCCCATTCCGCCCTGGACCAGCGGTATTTTTGTGATCTTCTCACCAATCCTGATATTTTTCATTTCCATCCTCACATCCTGCGGAATCTCTCATACCGCTTTTCTGTCAGCTCCGCTGTATCCATCGCACAGTATTTTTCAAGGAACTCTCCGATCCTGCCGTCCATATCCCTGCATACGACGTCCAGATTTTCATCCGTGAATTCCGCAGGTTCGCTGATCACCTGCTCTACAATGCCCAGGCGCTCAAGATCCTGCGCGGTCAGTTTCATGACTTCCGCCGCCTCGCTGGCTCTCTTGCTGTCCTTCCAGAGGATACTTGCAAATCCCTCTGGCGACAGGACGGAATAGATGGAATTCTCCAGCATCCATACTTCATCTGCCACTGCCATTGCAAGAGCGCCGCCGCTCCCGCCTTCGCCGATCACGACTGACAGGACCGGTACTTTCAGGCCGGAAAGTTCAAACAGATTTCTCGCGATGGCTTCCCCCTGGCCCCTCTCTTCCGCTTCAAGCCCGCAGAAAGCCCCCGGAGTATCTACAAAGCAGATGACCGGGCGTCCGAACTTTTCCGCCTGCTTCATCAGCCGGAGCGCCTTCCTGTATCCGTCCGGCGACGGCATGGAAAAGTTCCTGTCCAGGTTTTCCTTTGTTGTCTTTCCTTTTGCCTGGGCGATCACTGTCACCGGCATGCCGTGGAAATAAGCAATGCCCCCTACGATCGCATGATCATCCATAAAATAGCGGTCGCCGTGGAACTCCATGAAATCCGTAAACAGTTTCTCAATGTAATCCGTCCCGACCGGGCGGTCCTTTTTCCTCGATATCTGCACTCTCTCCCATGCTGTCAGATCGCTTTTGACTGCCTTTTCCGCAGACGTCTCTCCAGACACTGCTTCTGCATCCGGCGCTTTCTTTCCGCTGTGGATCTCCAAGATCTGCGCAAGGACGTCCTTCATTTCTTCTCTCTCCACGATCCGGTCTACAAAACCGTGTTCCAGAAGGAACTCTGATCGCTGGAACCCTTTTGGAAGCTTCTGTCCGATCGTCTGCTCAATGACCCGGGGACCTGCAAATCCGATCAGCGCTTTTGGCTCTGCGAGGATAATATCTCCGAGCATCGCAAAACTCGCGGTGACCCCTCCCGTAGTGGGATCCGTGAGCACGGAAACATAAAGCTGTCCCGCGTCGCTGTGCCTCTTGAGGGCAGCGGATGTCTTTGCCATCTGCATCAGTGACACGATGCCTTCCTGCATCCTCGCCCCTCCGGAACAGGTAAAGATAATGACCGGGAGCTTCTCCGCAGTCGCACGCTCCACTGCCCTTGTGATCTTCTCTCCTACGATATGCCCCATACTCGCCATCATGAACCTTCCATCGCACACACCGATCACAGCCGGATTGCCGTTGATCATGATCTTCCCTGTGACAACCGCTTCATTCAGCTTCGTATGCTCCTTTAAGCGGGCAACCTTATCTTCGTATCCTTTGAAGTCAAGGGGATTCACAAAGTCCATCTCCTTGTCCCATTCTTCAAACGAACCCTCATCCGCCAGCATCTCGATCCTCCGATATGCGTGGACGCGGAAATACCCGTGGCACTTCGGGCAGATATAGTACCCGTTCTTCACATCCTCAGCAATGATCGCCGCGCCGCATTTATTGCACTTGCGCAGAAGTCCGGCCGGGACTTCCGGCTTCCCTGCAGTCAGCGATATATAATGAGAACGGCTGCTGGTCTTTTTGAACATATCTTTTAATTTCATCAATTTAACCTCCAAAAGGAACAACTTTCCTGAAAGGGGTCAGACCCCTCTTAAGAGGGGTCTGACCCCTTTTGCCAGTATTGTCTGACAATTTACATATTTTCTATAAACTCTATATCAATATTCCCGCTTATGAAGTCTGGATGGTTCAGGATCTCATACTGGTAATCCACATTGGTATCGATCCCTTCAATGATCACTTCCCCGAGGGCGCTGCGCATTTTTTTGATCGCCTCGCTCCGGTTCTTTGCGTGTACGATCAGTTTCGCCAGCATGGAATCATAGTACGGGGGCACTGTATAGCCGCTGTAAATGGCGGAGTCGATGCGCACGCCCTTTCCGCCCGGAAGGTACATGTCTGTGATCGTTCCCGGTGAGGGACGGAAGTTCTTCG
The DNA here is from genome assembly GCA_019120595.1 of Candidatus Mediterraneibacter tabaqchaliae. GTDB lineage: Bacteria > Bacillota > Clostridia > Lachnospirales > Lachnospiraceae > Mediterraneibacter > Mediterraneibacter tabaqchaliae. The sequence goes on from DWUV01000111.1 coordinate 10,214, forward strand.
CCGGGTTTTCCGCATTGATCCTGCACTCGATGGCGTGTCCCGTGATATGGACATCTTCCTGTTTATAGCTCAGAGGCTGTCCGTCTGCGATGCGGATCTGCTCCTTCACCAGATCGATCCCTGTCACCCACTCTGTGACCGGATGCTCTACCTGGATCCTGGTGTTCATCTCCATAAAATAGAAATTCCCGTTCTTTTCCAACAGGAATTCGATGGTACCTGCATTGGTATAGTGGGCTGCTTTTGCCGCCTTCACGGCTGCCTCTCCCATTTTCTCCCTCAGTTCCGGCGTAAGAGCGATGGACGGGGACTCTTCGATCATCTTCTGATGATTCCTCTGGATCGAGCAGTCGCGCTCTCCTAAATGGATCACATTCCCGTGTTCATCCGCAAGGATCTGGAACTCGATATGGCGGGGATGCTGCACGAAATGTTCGATGTACATCGTATTGTCCCCGAACGCCATCTGAGCTTCCTTCTGCGCCGTATTGAAACTGTTTTCAAATTCCTCCGGCGTCTCAGCCACGCGCATCCCTTTGCCGCCCCCGCCGAGGGCTGCCTTGACGATCACCGGATAGCCGATCTCAGCCGCTGCCTGCGCTCCGGTCTCTGCGTCATAGATCGGATCTTTGCTGCCCGGTATCACCGGCACGCCGGCATTGATCATCGTATTCCTCGCCTCGGATTTATTCCCCAGGCTCTGGATGACTTCTGACTTCGGACCGATAAATGTAATGTTGCACTGTTCGCACAGCTCGGCGAACTTGCTGTTCTCTGACAGGAACCCGAATCCCGGGTGGATCGCATCCGCCCCGGACACGAGAGTCGCGCTGATGATATTCTGCATGTTCAGATAGCTCTCCGAAGACGGCGCCGGGCCGATGCAGACAGCCTCGTCCGCCAGCTGTGTGTGCAGCGCGTCCCTGTCCGCCTCCGAATAAACCGCGACCGTCTCAATACCCATCTCGCGGCACGCCCGGATGATCCGGACTGCGATCTCGCCGCGGTTGGCGATCAATACTTTTCCAATCATCTTCTATTACTCCCCTACCATAAATGTCAGTTCCGCGCTGACAACTACCTTTCCGTCTACGTAAGCCGTCGCCTGTCCCACTCCGACAGGGCCTTTGCTCTTAATGATCTTTGTCTCCAGTTTCAGCGTATCCCCCGGGAATACCATTCCTTTGAAACGGCATTTCTGGACGCCGCCGAAAAATGCGATCTTACCCTGATTCTCCGGCATGCTCAGGATTGCCACCGCGCCCGTCTGCGCCAGCGCCTCAAGGATCAGGACGCCCGGCATCACTGCCTTCTGCGGGAAATGTCCTTTGAAGAAATCTTCGCGGTATGTCACTGCCTTATATCCGACTGCATACTCCCCCGGAACATAATCCTCGATCTTATCGATCAGGAGGAAGGGATGTCTGTGAGGGATGATCTCCTGGATCTGCTCTACATTTAAACTATTCATAATTCCATGCACCTTTCTTTATCTGTCCATTTGCAATCCGCATGTGCTCCGCATTTGCGGACTAGCTTATTACAAAGAGCGGCTGTCCGAACTCCACTGCCTCTCCGTTTTCCACAAGGATTTCTTTCACTGTGCCTGTAAAATCACTCTCGATCTCGTTCATCAGCTTCATTGCCTCCACGATCGCGAGCACCTGCCCCTCTTTCACGCTGTCGCCAACCTTAACGAAGGGAGCCGCATCCTCGGACGGAGCCGCATAAAATGTCCCTACGAGCGGTGATTTCACGATATTTCCTGCCGGGAGCGCATCTTCCGCTGCAGCTCCGCCTGCCGTCGCTGCCGCCGGAGTCTCCGCCGGTGCTGTCCCTGCCGGAGCAGGTGCGGGCGCCGCCGGAACAGGAGC
>DWUV01000112.1 GCA_019120595.1 Candidatus Mediterraneibacter tabaqchaliae
AGTTCCCTTCTCATGGTTCTCTTCTCATTCAGGTTCTCAGCCCTTCACTGCCTGTTTCGCCCATGCGGCTGCCCCGCTGTTCACCAGACGTCCCTCTTTCCAGACCGCGCCCGGGCAGTGCTCTTTCATGCTCTTCTGGGCGCCGCCGATGCCGCTGCCGCCGGAAGTAGCAAACGGGATCATCGTCTTTCCGGCAAAGTCATAGCTCTCCAGAAATGTATCCACGATCCTCGGCTCCACGTACCACCATACCGGGAATCCGACAAACACAGTATCATACCGATCCATATCCTCTACGTTTCCCGCGATCTCCGGACGGCAGCCGGGGTCATTCATCTCCGCCGTGCTGCGGCTCTTCTTGTCCGTCCAGTCCAGATCCGCCGCCGTATAAGGCTGCGCGGGCGCGATCTCATACAGATCCGCTCCCACAGCGTCCGCAATCTCCTTCGCCGCGCGGGCAGTCACCCCGCTTGCGGAAAAATATGCAACTAATGTTTTACTCATTTCAGACTCTCCTTTAAAATCTCTACAATCTCATCGTGTTCCAGTACCTTGTATCCGCCGGGCATGATCAGCGTCCCGTCCGCAATGCCTTCGATCATCCCTTCGTCCGCGCCCAGCTCGCTGATATTCATCACAAGCCCAAGCTCCTTCATCCAGCTTTCCATCGCCGCAAGCCCTTCCTGCGCGACCTGTTCATCCGTCTTGCCCTCAGCGTCCACATCCCATACATTAACGGCGAAGCGCTTGAACTTCTGCACGCCGTAAGGCAGGATATGACGGTAATACGGCAGGGATACCGCTGCCAGCGTCATGCCGTGGGTGGCGTTTGTATAAGCGCCCACGGACTGCCCGAGCATGTGCACCATCCAATCCGTTGACTTTCCTCTGGATACCAGCGTATTCAGCGCCCATGTGGCAGCCCACATCAGATTGCTCCTCGCCTCGTAATCCTGGGGATCCCTGTTAGCGATACGGCTGGAGTGGATCACGGAGCGCATCAGTCCCTCGCTGATATAATCGCTTGTATTATCATCCTCCCCGGAGAAATACTGCTCGCAGATATGGTTGAAAATGTCGTAAATGCCGGCGATCATCTGATAGTGCGGCAGTGTCAGCGTGTATTTCGGGTTCAGGATGGCAAACCTGGGCATGATCTTCTCATCCGCGAACACATGACCGATCTTCTGATGGGTGTGCGGGTTCGTGATCACTGCTCCCGCGTTCATCTCTGAATTTCGGCAGCTCGTCATTCAGGTATTTCAGCGACTCATCGCCGAAATACAGTTTCGTCGGGTTACAATACGAAAAATTTCCAAGCATCTCAAATTCCTCCTTCTGCAAGATCGTGTTCTCTGTCTGACGCCCCGCACTTATCACATCAGGGCACCGCATTCTGACACCGTGTCAGTAACTTCACTGTAGCACTATTCTGACACCGTGTCAATATATAATCCTAAAATTTTCTCTCCCGCAATATCAGATTAATGTATTCTCCTTATGTCTCTGGCTGTCGCTGTATTTTTCTGTTCCCGGCTGAGCACCCTGTTCCCAGCTGACAATCCTGTTCCCGGCTGATGATCCTGTTCCCGGCTGATGATCCTGTTCCCGGCTGATGATCACAATACGGCTCAGGCATTATCCGGGATTTGATCTAAGCATTAGACGTATTTCCTTCCAAGAGCTATAATGTTTCAGTAAAGGAGGCATTTACCATGAAAATCGAAGATAAAACAACATTTGACAAGGCGAACATATTTGGCCAGGGCGAAGAAAACTCTGCCTTTGCACAGTATTTTACCGGCAATTCTTATCTGAACCCTCTGACAAAACCAGGGGAGTGTCCCATCTTCCTCGCAAACGTCACTTTCGAGCCGGGCTGCCGCAACAACTGGCATATTCACCATGCCAAAACCGGCGGCGGACAGATCCTGATCTGCACAGCCGGGAGCGGCTGGTATCAGGAAGAAGGGAAAGAGCCTGTGAGCCTGGAGCCGGGGACTGTCATCGCGATCCCGCCGGAAGTAAAGCACTGGCACGGAGCCAAAGCTGACAGCTGGTTCTCCCACATCGCTTTCGAAGTACCGGGAACGGAGACCGGCAATGAATGGCTGGAAGAGGTCGATGACGAGACCTACTCTAAATTACAGTAAAAGTCCGGTTTTACGGTTTTGCGCCCGGCGCGGACTGAACTTGCCGCATATTTTAAGACTCACACAGGAGGGATTTACAATGAGAGATTATAAACTTACAGATCCGGAATTTGCAGAACGGTTTGAACATTTTGCTTTTGACGAAGTTGTCAATGAAGAGGGACAGCAGCTCGACGGGATCACCCGCCACATGGCTGTTGCAGCCACGCTGATCGGCTGCCAGGGAATCGATGCATTCCGCCTGGAAGTCCCCCGCGCTCTGGACGCGGGTCTGACTCCGGTAATGCTCAAAGAAATCATCTATCAGGCAGTAGACTATCTGGGGATCGGGCGCGCCCTTCCTTTTCTCGACGCGGCAAATGATATCCTCATCTCCAGAGGCGTCGTTCTCCCGCTGGAAGGTCAGGCAAAGACCACGATGGAAGACCGCCTGGAGAAAGGCGCGCAGGCACAGGCCGATATCTTCGGTGCCCACATGAAAGAAGCCTGGAAAACAGGCCACATCAACCGCTGGCTGGCAGCGAACTGCTTCGGCGATTACTACACGCGCACCGGCCTTGACTTAAAGCAGCGTGAGATGATCACCTTCTGTTTCCTCGCCGCCCAGGGCGGATGTGAGCCGCAGCTCATCGCCCATTCCAAAGGAAATATGAATCTGGGCAATGACAAGGAGTTCCTCATCCGGGTCGTTTCCCAGTGCCTGCCCTACATCGGGTATCCGCGAAGCCTGAATGCCATTACATGCATCAATAAAGCCGCTGCCGAGATGGAGGGCAATGCGTGATCTGGGAATCTGTTTACGCGTTTTTGCGCAGAATCCGCAATGGACCATGGTCATGCTGATATGATATTTGCACAGAATCCGAAGCGGCATCGACTGATATGATGTTTCTTCGGATTCCTGCGCATCAGCGGATCAAATCTACAGATTCTTTATCGCATACAGCAGAGAATCCATCCACGCCACAGTCCCTTTCTTCTGTACCAAAAGTCTATTTTCTACGGTATATTACATTTTTCTGAAGGAATATCCCCTTTTATCCTACATTTTTCTGAAGGAATATTCGCCTTTATCCTACATTTTTCTGAAGGAATCCAGTGCGCACCATCTTTAATGCCTTATAACAGAACCAGTATATTACTTCAAATATTGTCTTAGCTGCCCGCGCACACATTCTCTGACCTGCTCCGCGATATTTTTCGCCTTTCTTTGATCGATTCCCGCCGTTTCCGCAACCGCAAGGATTTCCTCCATTCCCGGATCCTTTCCGTTTCCATGCACTGTCGTGGCGTGCTCTCCTCCGATCGAATAACTGTATGTCAGGTCATACGCTGGCGAGAGTATCCATCTGTCCTCATCTTCCCTGTAAAGATAAGAAAAATTTTTCGAATGGTCGTCACGGTTATGTGCAAATATATTAAAGCACATCAGCCTGAACATTTTTTCCACTTCGGAAAAATCTTTTGAAAGCTCCATTGTCAGCTTCATCAGGATATCATAATCCAGATTCGGGATACGGTGGGACGTCTCCAGAATGGCTGAGGCAGAAAGCATGTGGATTCTTCTTATTGAACCGTCTTTTTCCCTATGCCGGTCAAAGCGTCTGATCCCGAAATATCCCTGACAGATTTTTGATGGGAACAGCCTGGTTTCTGTCATCTCAATCCCGCACGCTTTCGCACAGACTGAGTAATCATACTCCTGTTTCCCTATATCTTCACGGTCAGCGGACGACGGGAATTTAATGATCCAGTCTTCCCCGCCGATCTCCGTCAGGATCTTAGGTCTTGCCCCGCCGGAAGAGCCGCCCAGCCGGAACAGCTCATCCAGATTTTCAGCAGTATCTGTCATCAGAATATCCCTGCACTGTCGTGCGATCTCATCCAGATCCAGTTCATCTTCTTCCGTTTCAAAATGACGGTCCGGTTCATAGCAGAGCGCCCCCATACCTGAATTTCCAACGATTGCGAGACGGTCCATATTTCCCATGCTCCGGGGATCCATATGATTTTTCAGCATTAAGCGGTCCACAAGCAACCTGCCCCATCCGTCAGGAAGGCTGTCGGCAAATACGCCGAACAGTCCGTCAAAAGGATCCATTTTCGGCATAAACACTTTCTGCTCCAGCGGCAGTGAAAACGGACTGATCGGGAAACCATCCGCCAGCCATTCCCGGCTGTACTCGAATGCAGCCAGCCGCCCCTTCCAGAGAGCCATCGTCCCAACGTCGCGCCCGTGATATTTAACCTTCAGTCTTTTCGTCTTCTCCATTTATGATCTCCTCAATCGAAAGAAACGGGACATGCTCAAACAGTCCTTCCAGTTCATTTTCAATATCCAGCGCAATCGCGATTTTAGTCAATGAGATCAGAGAAATCTCACCGCTGCTCTCAAACCGCTTCACAGACCCCAGGCTTACTCCTGACTTCTCGCTCAGTCTTTTCTGTGAAATCTTCCTTCTCCGGCGGATATTGCGGATGCGGACAGCGATCAGCTTATCGATCTCTTTTGGTGTTTTGGATAAAAAATTGAAATTATTCATAGATAATATATTAGCTTATTCTATGGAATATATCAAGTTTTAGATAATATATTAGCCAAGTTTGTACAAAGCATAAAAAAAGAGACGGAATCATCCGCCTCTTATGTCAGCAAAGCCTGTCCCAAATCTTTCGCCGGGACTTGCGGGTAAGCCTTGAACTTCTGTAAATAATAATCTGTAATTCAGGCTGTCAAAAACAATCCGAAATAGAACAGCACGATCACAGCCACAATAATCCCTAAAGCGATAAGCAGCTTTTTCTTCACTATTTTTCTCCTCCGCACTCATTTATTATTTATCTGTAAATACGATCTCGTATTCATCCATGTCGTACGCGCTGGCAAAGAGTCCAGTAAGGATCGTCTCCGCATTTGCGCGGGCGTTAGTTTCCGGCAATTTCACTTCAATCGAATGATCGTTTAACGACCATTCGATCTGAGTAAAATCAAATCCCGCCTTAACCTCCACGTCATAACTGAATATGTATTTACTCTGCGTAAACGGGATTTCCACTCCGAACAGATCCCTCGAGCCCTCAATCGTACTGATTTCTGTCGAACGGGAAACCTGTGTCGCCAGTTCTCCGATATCCTCAAATCCTATTTTTGTGGTCTTGCTTTTGGTTGAAAAAAATTTCCCGATCCCCAGAAGCAAAAGAGCAATTACTATAATGATCAAGATAATTTTAACCACTTTCATGGAAAGCCAATATTTCAGCGCACCTGTATTTTTCTTCTTTTGTTGTTTCTTCTCTTTTCCCTCTACTCTGTTTTCACTCATACCTTTTTCTCCTTTGTGTAAAATAGGATGCCCTTTCAAGAGATTTAAGAGCTTATCTTAATAATACATGTTTTCTTCAAATATCTTTGTAAAAGTTGTATCACTTTTTTCATCTTAATGATCAGAGGGCATCGTTTTCTTACCGATGCCCTCTTACATCCCTGACTCAAATGCTCATATCAAGTTTTGTTTCCTCAATAATATGATCTCCTTGCATGACCTGAATCCCAATTTCAACCTGGGAAATGTCGCTGATATCTTCTATCGAATTTTCCTCAAGATCAGACTGCCACAATTGGATTTTCATTATGGCGCTCGAACCGCCCTTTATATTCACAGGAGATATAATGCTGTCCATCATATATCCATTTACTGCCAGCGAATCATATACATCTGTAATCGTAATATTTTCAGATGTCTTATTCTCAACCATGAGCAAAACATACATATCTCCGCTGTATTCCGAATCCTCCTCTATAACATCTTTCATTACTATCCGAATACTATCGGAATTATATACTTCTTCTCCCTCTTGGCTGAACTCCGATACAGCATCCGGATTCTCCACTGTAATCGTAGCAGGATCGCCGATCTTCTCACCTTCCTGATTTTCAAATTCCATGGTCAAAGTAACTGTTCCCACACTCTGTATTCCATACGCATCCCTCAATTCATCAGCAAGCAGCGTCGAAAAGTCCAGATCAAGGATTCCTTTTTTCCCCGGATTAATGTTCATAGATGACCACGTACCACTGTAAACACCAAGTCCGTTTAAGTAAATATCCGCCATAGTTGCTCTGACAGATTGTTCTGCATTATTCTCTACTTCCAGAAGCACCGCACTGCCGTCATCATTTTTCTCCATAAATAAACTGGATGCAACTTTTATTCCACCTTGATCATATAAAGCTTTGTCTGAGAAATAAGGTATTGTATATCCAAAATATCCTGCTGCTCCGTCACTGACGACTGTTTCTCTGTAAGACTGCCTTTGATAATCATACTGATCGGCGATGCTCGTCCTGACCTGGCAGGGACCGGTATAAATATGATTGTACTCATCATCACTGATGTCAAATCCTATTTCAATATCAGCGATCTCAAAAATCCCATACAGCCTCAGCATATCATAGCTTAGCGAAAGCGTTTCATTTGCCTTTTTACCGGCAGCCACACTACTGTTTATATAGCCGTCCGCGATCATATAACCATTGACAGAATTACAGCTGTATCCTATAGAATTGCTGATGAAGGTCAGATCCTTTTCCGAATTATTCTCAATAACAACAGATATATCTGCCGAATAATCTGTGTATCCAAGTTCTGTGGCCGTTATAAGTATATCATCACTGTTATAAAGAATTGTTTCTTCAATAGAGGCCGTTTTTTGAAACTCCTGAAATCCTGCCTCGCCTGTAACTGTCCCGGCATTCATTTTCCCGTCATTGCTTTCGTAATTTTCAGAGCGCTTATTCTCCTGCGGTACAGGCGGCATCCCGTATTTCTGGACAAACGCAATTATTGCAATTTTCTGCTTTTGTTCTTCAATCTGCCTGCTGATCACATCTCTCCGCCGATCCAGCCACTGATTTTTCTCTTCCTCTGTACTTTGAAAAATCTGCCGGATCTCTCTCAACTCAAAATCCATCTCTTTGTACACCAGGATCTCCCAGATCCTTTCCATCGCCTGCCGGTCATACAGGCGGTGGTTGTCTTTCGTTCTCTCCGTCATGAGCAGTCCCTCGTCATCATAGTACTGTAACGTCCGTTTACTGACTCCGGCAAGTTTGCTCATTTCATTTGTTTTTTTCATTAAGGCTTTTCCTTTCCCCGTACATCAGAGCATACGCCATAACGTCAGCGTGATAGCAATACCCTTTTCCGGTTGTGCTGATTGTTTGTTCCAGAAAAGCCTTTGTAAATTTCGCGAGGGTCTACATTCCACTCCGGTCGCTGCTAAACGCGTGCCACCGACACACAGCACCGCCAAATGGACATACCAGCATGTCCGCTTGGTCCGTTGCTCGCGGGAATGAAAAAGAGATGCCGTACTGAATTAGTTCGGCATCCCTTTTTCATTTTCAGTTAACATCCTTTTCTATAGATCACCACAGATACTACTAAAATCAAGTAGTAATTTTATAAAACGTTACTAATATTTAGCGTTTTCTTCTCCTATTCTCAAAAACGGATCTTTCTTCATATGTGAAATACTCATGTCAGCCAGTCAGAAATGAACCTTGCACCTCTCTTTTAAACATAGTAAGATAAAGCTACGAAAGAAATCTGCTATGAAAAACAACAAAAAAGGAGGCGTTTTATTATGGAATGGACACCGCTTCCGATCGGAGTGGAAAATTTTGAAGAAATCATTACAAAAGGCTATTACTATGTCGATAAAACATTGCTGATAAAAGACCTGATCGATCTGCGCGCAAAGGTCAATCTCTTCACCCGGCCGAGACGCTTCGGAAAGACGCTGAACATGAGCATGCTGCGGTACTTTTTCGAAAAATCCGATGAAGACCGTTCCCGCCTCTTTGCCGGAACTAAAATTATGGGCGCCGGAAAAAAATATCTCGAGGAGATGGGGCCGTACCCTGTGATCTCACTGTCGCTGAAGTCCATGAAACAGGCGAGCTATGAATCAGCATTTTATTGTCTGAAGGAGGATATTTCCAGAGAGTTCAAACGGCATCGTAAGCTTGAAGAGAGTCTGAACGCAAAAGAAATACAGGAAAAATATCACCGTTTTGCAGCAGGCACAGCCGGTGACGACGAGTATCTCACCGCACTGAAGTTTCTCTCAGAATGTCTGTACTCCTTCTACGGACGCAAAACAGTCATCCTTATCGACGAGTATGACGTTCCTCTGGAAAATGCATATTTCAGCAGATTCTATGACAGGATGGTGGCTCTGATCCGCTCTCTGTTCGAGTCCGCGCTTAAGACAAACGACACACTGGAATTTGCCGTAGTCACAGGATGCCTGCGGATCAGCAAGGAGTCAATTTTTACTGGTCTAAATAACCTCAGAGTAATCTCTATCAGAGATAAATCCTATGCTGAGCATTTCGGATTTACTCCTGAAGAAGTACGGCAGATGCTCGTATATTACGGACTGGAAAACAATCAGGAGGCTGTACAGAAATGGTATGACGGATATCAGTTCGGAGATACTGAGGTGTATAATCCGTGGAGTGTGATCAACTATGTAGATTCCTGTTATAAGAACAAAAAGGAATTTCCCCGCCCCTACTGGTCCAACACAAGCTCCAACAGCATCGTTCGCACTCTCGTAGAGCGCGCGGATCTCTCGGTCAAGCAGGAGATCGAAGCCCTGATCGAGGGGAAGACGATCACAAAGCCGATCCACGAGGACATCACCTACGACGACATGGATTCCACCCAGGACAATCTCTGGAACTTCCTGTTCTTTACCGGCTATCTGAAAAAGATCAGCGAACATCAGGACGGCGAGGATATTCTGGTGGAGATGGCAATCCCCAACAGTGAGGTCCGCTATATCTACAAAAATATGGTGCTGCGGTGGTTTGAGGAAAAGACCAAAACAAAAGAACTCTCGCCTCTTTATGAAAGCCTCCTGAACGGAGACCGGGAGAAAATGGCTGAAATCCTCTCGGAAAACCTGATGGAGACGATCAGCTTCTATGATTATCAGGAGAGTTACTACCACGGATTCCTTGCAGGGATGCTCAAGAATATCGGGAATTATATCGTGCAGTCAAACCGGGAGTCAGGGAACGGACGCCCGGATATCCTGGTAAAATACCCAAGCGTAAGGGGCAAGGCTGTTATCATTGAGATCAAGGTGGCACGCACTTACCAGGAACTTGAAAAGAAATGTGATGAAGCGCTTCGGCAGATTGAAGATCGGAAGTACGAAGAAGCGCTGAGGCAGGAAGGCTATTCGGATATCCTGAAATACGGCGTTGCATTTTACCGGAAAGAGTGTATGGTGAAGTAGAATCTCTCTTGTACTTTTTTCCTCATATGTCCTCTTCTCCTTTCAAACAGCAGGGCAGCCGCCGGAGTCTGGTTACTCCGGCGGCTGCCCCGCATATCGTTGACTGTTCAAAATTTTTCTCTTACCAAAACTGTCACATCTAATTAGAATAACAATTGAAAAATGGGGGTTTTTCCAAGTAAGATCTTAGGATTGGAACGGGTTGCCCGTTTCTTTTTTATCACTCTTCTCTTTCCCGAGCAGATTAATATTGCCGTACCACACGAACTCTTCATCTATAACGGCAAAATTCTCACAGGAGTTTTCCGCTTCTCTGATAAAGAATCCAGTCCGGCGTCCTCATCCTGCCACTCTCACCGCCTCATATACAAGAGCGGATACGGATTTCCCTGCTCGTCCAGCTCTGTCCGCTTATGAACCCGGAATCCCATATACTCGTAAAATCCCTTTGCCTGGGGATTCTGCTCATTCACCGCCAGCCGCTCCACGCCGTAGTTCTCGATCCCGTACCGGATCAGACGTTTCCCCAGACCTTTTCCCCGTTCTTCCGGGGCGATGAACAGCATCTCAAGCGCCCCGTCCTCGATCCCCATAAATGCTACAGGACAGTCTTCCGTCTCGCCCGCAATGATCAGATGGGCGATCCCGCCCAGCGCCTGCGGCACGTATTCCTTTATGCTGTCGATCTCGCTGTCGGACAGGAACAGGTGGGTAGCCCTGACAGAACTTTCCCATACTTCCAGCAGCTTGTCGATCAGCTCCTGCGTTCTCTCTTTTACTTCCATTATTTCCTTCATCTTTTAAACCTCTCAAACGAATTCAAGCTAATTGCTGCTTTACTTTGCCTCGGCAAAATCATATGCCTCCGCGAGCCATCCCAGCAGTTCTTCATCTACATCTTCTTGCTTCCCAATAACGATATGCGTTGTCCACCGCCCCGGATAAGGCTCCGTTTTGACGGCCACACGGGTCGAGTCCAGAGGATACGGCATTCCCAGCGTGATCACCAGATACGGATCGGGAAGCTCTTTCTTTTTCTTTACGCGGAGAAAAGAGGCACAGGCAAATAGATGCTTATTTGAAAATGATATCTGCGTTTTCTGGACCTTGATCTTAATATCCGGGTACCTGTTTACAACAGCCTTCTCAAAAACTTCATATAAAGCCAGCGCCTCCGGCTGCTGTTCGAAAAATAAAATTGTATTCGTATCCATCCTTCTTACCTTTTCGCGTTTCTACTTTTCTACTACTTTCAGAACGGGCTGCTTACTTTGCCCTCCTGCGTATCCCGATCAGCCGGAATACGTCCCTGTATACTTCATCCCTATCTTCCACATCAAACATGAGCCACTTCTGTCCGTTTCCGCTTTCTGTCTGCTCATAGACTTCCTGCACTTCCGGAATACACGACGGAAGGACTGCCTCAACCGCCGACCGCTCTTTCGCCCCGGCCACGATCAAGATTGTAAAGAAGCCCTCCCGCGGGTACACGGTACACAGGTTTTTCCCCGCTTTTTTGAACTTTACATTCCAGCCGGGCATCCAGCTGCAGGAACTGAACTCGGCTTTCCCGACGCAGTCATACTGCGCTTTCATGTCTATACAGAACTGCATGAAAACAGGATTGCCAATGTATCCGCCTATTTCTTCTAAAGTGGGACAGTATCCCTTATCTTTTATATCTATCATTTTTATTCTGCCCTATCTTCTCACATATTTTGTTGAGATTTCTCCAGACAAACAGCAGTTCTCTCGCGCTACCATATCATCGGATACTGCTCCGGCGCTTTCCCCACGGCTTTCGTAATCTCCGGAGCCTGGATCCTTCCCGCTTTCATCCCCAGCACCCGGATATCGAACCACCACATATCGCCAAAGTCAAACAGATAAGAAAAGCTCTGTCCTTTTCTAAGTTCAAGCATTCCTAATTCAGTTTCGTCTGCTGACAGTTCATCCCCATTTGTCACCGCATCGTCGATCACATAGGTCTCCTGCATCATCCCATGCCCAACATAGAACGCATACAGATGATCATTATCGAACTCGAATGCTTTCTGTATCATCCGGTGCAGGTCATGCAGTGTATCTGTCAGATTCATCCGCACACATCGGATACAGTCCCTGTATCTGACTTTAATCTCTAGCTCCACCGTCTGATCACTGTAGTCTTTCCTGTCCGGTTCTTCGAACATTTTCAGGATATTTCCGGTAAACTGATCTGCAGAATTCTTCTTTATGTAGTCGCCGCAGATAAATTGTATCAGCTCCTCAACTTCCTCCCGGTCAAGGTAACGTGGAATGTACTTGCTAAGATCGCATAAAAGTGGGAAAAGCTTTCCTGCTTCTGCGCACCAGCGGGAATTTTTCCTGGCGGCTCTGCCTTTCCCCTCTGTCATAGCCACGTCCGCAATACGTGCTATCTTAAGCTCCTCCAGATATTTAAAAATGATACGGATATCTCTTCCCTCATATACAGGACGGATAGTCGGGGGAAGTTCATACAAATCGTTCTTTTCACCCTTAATTGATGCCGCCCACTCTACAATTTCACCGAGGGTCCATTCCATACTCAATTCATCCTGTAAGATCCTCCGCTCCAACAGGAAGCATGCGGCAAGCAGCAGATATCTCTCCGGTATCGATGACTCTTTAAACAGATTGTAACGTATCCCTTCCTGCGCGGCGTCCCCTTTCTCATTCATTTCCAGGATCCGATATCTAAACGCTGCATAATAAAAATAATTGATAATAGTATACCTATCCTGATCCCTGCCCGGCTTTTCGAAATCTTCCTGCACCATCAGCATCTTGTTCAGCACAAAGCAGTCTTTTCTGCCGATATTCCCGGTCTTTTTCGACAGCTTTGCAGAACCGCTCAGAAGAAAGTCGCAGAAAATATCAAAATCCCTGCATGTCTCCTCTATACCCTGCAGCATTGTTTCATCAAAATGGATCACGTATTCCACATCCTTTCCGCTCTTCTCATTATCTAATTATAAATTTCCCATGCTGTGCGAGTCAAGGAACGCTTTCAGATCGCGGGCAGCATCTTGTACTTTCCCTTCCCGGAGTTTATAATACGCCGGACGACACTCTTATCATGCATGTCGGCCTGACACTGCGGTTTCCTGTCTATGAGCACAGTATAAACAGTAACCCACGGAAAGAAATTGTCGGAACTTCACGAACGATTGTTTCCTTCCCCCGCTCCCCCCTGTGCTATAATGTCCGTAAAGCGGGGACAGCCTTCTGATGGCTCAGCCGTAACGCTTCCATGCATCTTCAATGCATCCCGCTTACAGATCCGCAGATCAGAATAGGAGGTATAAATATTAATGGGTGAGGTCAGATTTATGATTTCCGAGGCCGCGAAACAGGTAGATGTAGAATCCCATGTGCTCAGATACTGGGAGGAAGAGCTCGGCCTGAAGATCGGGCGCACGGAGATGGGCCACCGATATTATACCGATGATGACATCCAGCTTTTCCGCTGTATCAAGAAACTGAAAGATGAAGGTATGCTTTTGAGGGAACTGAAGCCGCTGATCCCGGAACTGCGGGAAACCCGGCTTAAGATCAAGTCCGGAGGATCCCGGAAAAAAACGCAGGATTCCGGTTTGGACGAGCCCCAGGCCGCGGTCACGGCTGCACCGCGCGCTGAAGCTCCGGCCGCATCCCGGATTCCGGCACAGACAGCGCCTTCGGCTCCTTCCCGCACAGCAGCTCCTTCCGCCTCACTGCCGGACGCCCTGTCCGTCCGCTCCGAGTCAGGGGACGTCATGATCCCCCTGAAAAATGTAGAGCAGGTGCGCGCCCTGGTTGGGGACGTCTTCCGGGAAGCGCTCAGCGAAAACAACACAGTATTAAAAAAAGACATCAGCAGTACCGTGACCGCTGATGTCGTACATGAAATGGATTTTCTCCTCCAGGCGAAGGAACGCCAGCAGGAAGAACACTTCCGCAGGCTGGATTCCCTGATCCGCCAGCAGCAGGCGACCCGCAAAGAATCCGCCAAAGGCAGCGCTATCATGCGCCTGAGAAAGATCTTTACATAGACGTCTCTGCTGCCCCCGCAGTTCATTTCCGAAGAGTCCCTACTGCTGCCGCAGTTCATTCCCAAAGCGTGTGTACTGCGGCATCCACGCAAGGCGCACGGTCCCGATGGGGCCGTTCCTCTGCTTTGCGATGATGATCTCCGCTATATTCTTATCCTCTGTATCCGGATTATAGTAGTCATCCCTGTAGATAAACATACATACGTCCGCATCCTGCTCGATGGCCCCGGACTCACGGAGGTCTGACAGCATGGGGCGCTTGTCCGTCCTCTGCTCCACCGCGCGGCTGAGCTGGGACAGTGCGATGACAGGTACGTTCAGCTCTCTTGCAAGTCCTTTCAGGGAACGGGAAATCTCCGAGATCTCCTGCTGGCGGCTCTCGTTCTTCCTGCTGCCGCTTCCGCTCATGAGCTGGAGATAGTCGATGATGATCAGGTCAAGCCCCTGCTCCAGCTTATATTTCCGGCACTTTGACCTCATCTCCGAGATGGAGATACCCGAGGTATCGTCGATGATCATCCTGGAATTGCCGATCGTCCCGGCTCCCTCAATCAGCTTCTCCCAGTCTGTATCCGTCAGGTTACCGGTCCTCAATACCTGGGCGTCCACATGGGACTCCAGGGAGAAGAGACGGTTCACAAGCTGTTCCTTGGACATCTCGAGACTGAAGATCGCCACCGCCAGATTCTGGCGGAATGCTACATGCTGGGCGATATTGAGCACGAACGCCGTCTTTCCCATGGAAGGACGCGCCGCGATCAGCACCAGGTCCGAGCGCTGGAGCCCGGACAGTTTATAATCAAGGTCAATAAATCCTGTGGGGATCCCGGTCACAGTCCCTTTTGTCTTTGACGCCTTTTCGATCACATCCAGGGCATTGAGCACGACCTGGCGGATGGGCACGTACTCCTGGGAGTTCCCGTGCTCCACAAGTTCAAACACCTGCTTCTCTGTCTGTTCCAGGATCTCTTCCAGGGGTTTGTTTTCCAGATAGCAGGTGTTGGCTGTCTCCTCATTGATCTTGATAAGCCTGCGCAGGATCGCCTTATCCTTGACGATCTCCGCGTAATATTTGATATTTGCGGATGTCTGTGTGCCCGCGAGAAGTTCCCGGACATATTCCATGCTGCTGATCTCCGGCGGGACGTCCTTTTCCTTCAGATGCTCCTGCAGGGTGATCAGGTCCACAGGGCGCCCTTCCTTGAAAAGCTCTACCACAGCGTCAAAGAGTATCCCGTACGCTGTCTGGTAGAAATCATCGCCTGTGAGCATCTCCGAAGCCACCATCACAGCATCCTTATTCATAAGCATCGCCCCCAGCACTGCCTGCTCTGCCTCAATGCTGTGGGGCGGTATCCGTTTCATTGCCGCTTCGATATTCTCCATGAAGAATCTCTCCTTAATGATCCCTTTTGCGAATTTCCTTTTACGCCTCTTCCTTCACGGACACTTTCAGCTCTGCCGTCACTTCCGGGTGGAGCTTGACAGCCACCACATGTGTGCCGAGAGACTTGATCGCCTCTTTGAGCTGGATCTTTTTCTTATCCACATCCAGGCCCATCTGTTCCTTCACTGCCGCCGCGATCTCCTTGCTGGACACAGATCCGAATGCCCTGCCGCCCTCTCCGACTTTGATCGCGAGCACAACGCCCCCTTCCGCGAGCTTTGCCGCCAGCTCACGGGCTGCTTCCAGATTCTCCTGAGCCACTTTTTTCTCATTGTTCTTCTGGAGCTTTAAGTCGTTCAGATTCTTTCCTGTCGCCTCCACGCCGAGCTTCTTCGGCAGGATAAAATTCCTAGCGTATCCGTCGTTTACATTTACGATCTCTCCCTTTTTCCCGAGAGATTTTACATCCTGTAATAAAATCACTTTCATATCCTAAATATCTCCTTCCTCGATCATCTCGTCTATCGTCTGTTTCAGTATTGTGATCACTTCCTGGATATTCGTATGGTCAAACTGCGCCCCCGCGGAATTGATATGTCCGCCTCCGCCCAGCTTCTCCGCGATGATCTGCACATTGACTTCATCGATGGAGCGGGCGCTTAAGTAGATCCTGCCCTCATAGACTGTCAGGACAAATGACGCCTTGATGCCGCTGATATCCAAAAGCTCGTTTGCTGTCTGCGCAGCGAGCACGGTAGGACTCTCGATATCGCTGGGGCACTCCGCGATGGCATACTCTTTGCGGTAGACCTCCGCCTTTCTCAGAGCCTCTGCCTTCGCGCGGTAGGACTCCATATCATCGCGGAACATCTTGCGCACACGGGTAATATCCGCGCCGCATCTCCTCAGGAACGCCGCCGCCTCAAAAGTACGCACGCCGGTCCGGTTCATAAAGTTCCGCGTATCGATCATGATCCCCGCGTACAGGCAGTCCGCCTCCACGGACGGGATCTTAATGTCATCTGCAATATACTGGAGCACCTCTGCCACCATCTCACAGGAGGAGGAAGAGTAAGGCTCCACATAAGAGAGGACCGCATTCTCGATCGCATTGCTGCTCTGCCGGTGATGGTCCAGCACCGCTGTCATCCGCGAGCGCCTCAGAAGCTCCGGGCACTCCGTCATCTGCGGCTTGTTCGTATCCACTACCACGATCATCGTATTGTCTGTAAAATAATCCATCGCCTGATCCGATGTGAGGAAGATATCATCCTCGTACACCGGGCTCTCCGCGATCTCATCATACAGGGGCCGGACAGATTCCGTCACAGTATTGATAATGATATGCGCCTTCTTCTCCAGACTCACAGCCGCCCGGTAAATTCCCATGCAGGCGCCGAAGGAATCCGGGTCCGCGATCTTGTGTCCCATGATCATAACCTGATCCTTTGTGACAATGAACTCGCGCAGCGCCTCCGCCTTCACGCGGGCTTTCACGCGGGTATTCTTCGCATTCTGCTCTTTCTTCCCGCCGAAATAGGTAATACCGTTGCAGTCCTTGATGACAGCCTGATCCCCGCCGCGCGCAAGCGCCAGGTCAATAGCCACGCGTGCATACTGATAGCTGAGGGCATATGTGGCCGTGTTCAGCCCCAGTCCGATACTCAGAGTAGCGGAACGGGCATTTCCGATATTGACCTGCTTTACCTCTTCCAGAAGGGAGAACTTATCTTCTGCGATCTTCCTGTAGCTCTCCTTCTTAAGGACAATGAAATACTTGTCCTTCTCCATCTTTTTGACAATGCCGTCCACATCGCCGATATATTTGTTGATCTTCCGGTCGATCAGCGCCACGAGGAGCGACTGGCGCACCTCCTCCACGCTTTCCATGACCTCATCGTAATTGTCAATATAGACCAGGCCTGCGATCATCCTCTGATCTTCATTCTCCCGGATATAAGCATTGAGCTCCGTCACATCCTGCATGGACACTGCCACAAAGAATTCTTCGTCTTCCGGGATCTGGAGAAGCTCCTCCTTCTCACTGAACCCCTGGAGTGACACACGGCGCAGTTCTACCTGATAATCTCTGTCCTTGTAGGTCACTTCCATCAGGGAATGATCCAGGTCTCCCTTGGGGAATACCCCGGGATGGAGGTCCGGGATCATCTTATTTAAGTATTTCTCTTTCCTCGGTCCCTGCGTCATCAGGGCGGCAAAGGCGTCATTTTTCCAGAGGATGCGCCCGTCTTCCAGGGCGATCGCATAGGGCACGGCCAGCTCCTTTAACAAGGTATGCTCGATCCCTTTGTACTGCGCTGAAAACTGGATCAGGTCCGCCAGGATCAGAGAGCGGTTATAAAAATAAAGCCCTCCCGCAATGCCAAGATAAATCAGGATAAATACAGACATCATAAATCCGGCCTTTTTGTCGATCATATAGAGCCAGAGATTCATGGCCGCAAGCAGGATCGTCATGATAAGCGGCCAGTTCATATACATCCTGAGCTGTCCTTTTAAGCGCATGCCTTTTTTCTTTTTCATAATGGTTTCACCTCATCCACGCCTGCCGGCGCGCGGCAGACATGCATAATGCAGAACATAAATGATTTTTTGCTATACCGTTCTATTATAGCATCCTTTGCCCTTTTTATCCACTATTAAAAATCATCTGATCTGACCTCGTCATTTTGGAACATTTCCCCCGCATTCCATCGAAAAGGCACTCACAGGAGATATGCTCCCCATGAGTGCCTTGTTTTTATCTGTTCTGTTTTCCTGCAGAGTTCAGATCATCAGCGCTGTCCTCTCCGTCTTTTTCCTGTTATCACCGAAAAGGCTGCCGCTCCTGACACAGCTGCAAACAGGATCCAGCCTGCGACCGGAGCTGCATCTCCGGTCTTTGCAGCCTTATCAGCGGAACCACCGCTGTTCTTGTCCGCGTTTCCGCCGCTGCCCGTCTTGCTGCCGCCCTGATCTGCGCTATTCTGGCTGCCGCTATTCTGTCCGCCGGTATCCTGGCTTCCGCCGGGCTCCTGCGCGTCCCCGCTGCCGGTCCCGCTTCCATCCCCGGAGCCGCCGTTTAATGCGGTCAGTCCGGCTTTTGCTTCTTTCAGCGCATTCACTGCATCGTCCACCTTCTGCTGATCCGCTTCCGTCAATGTCCCGTCTGCGAAGACTGCCTGCGCGGACGCCAGTGCCGCCCGGAATACTGCCGCCGACTCTTCCGTGTACCGGCTCAGATCCAGCCCTGCCGCTTCATCCAGAAGGGCTTCCAGCACATCTTTGTCTGCTTTCAGCCTCAGGTTCTCCATCGCTGCCACCAGCGTGTTCCATGCTGTGTCCACATCGCCCTGGAGCGCATCGCCGTCAGCCAGCGTTTCCTTTGCAGCCGTAAGTGCGTCTGTAAATTCCTGCTGTCCTGCTTCCACATATCTGCTCAGGTCGATCATCTCTCCAAGCTCTACTGCCATCTCAAGATCCGTCTTGTCCGCCGCCTTCATATCCAGCGCGTGGATCGCTTTCATCAGCTTCAGGGACGCGTCCATGACCTCGTCTCTTGTGGCATGTTCATCCGCCATCACTGCTTCGCCCTCAGCGACCGCTTCCTCGAAAAGCTTCTTCACTGATTCCACGCAGCTGTCCACAGCGCCGTTCGCCTGATACTCTTTCGCGCGGTTCAGGAAATACTCCAGTGTCTTTTTGCTGACTGCCTGTTCCTCATCGGATTTCAGGGCCAGGTCTGCGATCGCCTGGTTCAGCGTCTCCGCCGCCCGGTCTGCATCCTCCTGGGTTGCACCGCTGTCGGCAAGGACTTTTTCCGCTTCGGCCAGCACCTCCTGCAGCGCTTTCGCCGAATCTTCCGTGTATCCGTCCAGTTCTATAGAACCGGCATCAAGGACTGCCTGCTTCAGGGCGGTCAGGTCAACTGCTTCTGTATTCCCATACAGGCTGATCTCCCAGATACTCACCTCGCCTCCGGTCATGTTGATCCGGAATCTCGATGCAGTCACCGGCCCAAACGAAGAGCCCATGTACGCGTGCTGTGTCGGATCGTGATCCGGGTCATTGTTGAAAATAATGTTGTCCGCTTCTTTTACGCTGTTCTGTACACGGTCACACTCAACCCAGTTTTCTCCGTCCCAGTATTCCACAGTATATTCCTGGATCCTGCTTGTCTGCTCCCGCTCAACGAACTGGTCGATCGCCACTGCGCTCACTTCCGCCGCTGTACCGAGGTTAATCTCAACACCCGCGCCGGAGCCGTTGGTCGCCAGACGGGAGGATGCGTCCCCATCGAATGCCTTCTCCGGTCCATAGCCGCTGATCACTCTGGTTCCGTCTGTTACAGATACTTCCCTGCCAAGCGCAAGGTTGCCTCCATCATTTACCATGTACTCATAGGTAACGGTATCATTGATCTGCTTATCGCCGAGGAATGTCGCTGCCTTGACCGTGCTGATCCCGTACGGAAGGATGATGCCGTTGTAATACTTCGGCGAATCCGCTGTCGGCTCGCTTCCATCGATCGTATATCGGATGTCAACGATACTGCTCGCACAGTCGATCTTCACGGTCAGATCTCCGCTGTATATCCCGCTTGCCGGTGAAACCGAAAATGAGATATTGTAGGCGTCGTCAAACTCATTGACTGCCTGCTGGAGAGCGCTGACCGCATCGGTAAGCTCGAAGTAATCCTGCGTATCCGAATCCAGTACATCCTGCGCCGCCCCGATCGCTTCCTCCAGAGCCTTATTCGCGCCTTCATCATAGATCTCATCCTCCGGCGACTTTCCGTCCAGCTTTTCCTGGGCGGACGCGATGAGTCCCTGGAGCTCTTCTCTTGCCTGCGCCGCGCCTTCCTCATTGCGGATCTCACTGATCGTGTAGGTCATTCCTGCTTCCGCATTAAAAGTAATGGTATCCGCGTCTTCTTTTGTGAACTCGACTTGATTCCCATTGGAATCTTTCAGAGTGGACGTACCGATATTCTCTCCCCGGACCTTCAGCTCGCCGGCTGTGCCTGCTGTCAGCACTGCGCCTGTCAGAGTCGCGCGCTGCCATGTCATATCCACAGTCACATCGCCTCTTGCCCTCAGGCCTGTAACGCTTCCGGTATCCCAGTCCGCCGGCACTGCCGCCAGAAGGTCAATGGAATCTCCCTGGCTCTGGAGCAGCATCTCTGTCATCCCGGCTGTGGCGCCGAAGTTTCCGTCGATCTGGAACGGAGGATGCGTATCGAACAGATTCTGGAGCGTGGACTCTTTTAACTGCTCTTCCACCATCTTGTGCGCGTGGTCGCCGTCTCTTAACCTTGCCCAGAAGTTGATCTTCCACGCCTTACTCCATCCTGTGCCGCCGTCGCCGCGGGTATTGAGTGTGACCTTCATTGCCTCTACGTATTCGTCATCCTGCTCGCTCCTGCCTGCCACGATCTGCTTGCCCGGATGCAGGCCGTACAGGTGATTCACATGCCTGTGCCCGCCATCGCCGGTGATGTCCATTGTCGTCTCGTCTTTCCATTCCTGGAACTGTCCTGCCAGACCGATCTTCGGGCCGGAAAGCTTCTCGAATGCCGCCTTGATCTCCTGCACTTCCGACGTGTCGCTCTTGCCCAGCACATCCGCCGCCAGGATCACATTGTTGAAGATATCCCACACAACCGCCTGGTCGAATGTGCTTCCCAGCGAATACGGCCCGTGCTCCGGCGAATAGGACGGGCTGACCACAAGGGTTCCGTCCCTTTCATCCTCCACAAGGATATCTACGAGGAAGATCGCGGACTGGAGCATGGTGTCATAATTTTCCTCCAGGAACTCTTCATCCATATTAAAGGCGTAGACTTCCCAGATATCCTGGCACAGCCATGCCGCTGCCGTCGGCGTGAAGAATGCGTCCGATACAGCCGGAGCCGTGTTGCCCCAGATATTGTTTTCGTGGAAGGTGGTCCATCCTCTTGTCCCTTCCCCGAATACTTTTTCCGCTGTCTCAGATCCTCTCGGGACAAGGCTGTTGATGTATTCGATCAGCGGCAGATGGCACTCCGAAAGATTCGTCTGCTCTGCCAGCCAGTAGTTCATCTGCACGTTGATGTTTGTGTGATAGTCCGCATCCCACGGCGGAGTCAGGCCGTTCGCCCAGATCCCCTGGAGATTGGCCGGGAGGGATCCCTCTCTTGACGATGCGATCAGCAGATAACGTCCGAACTGATAGTACATCGTCTCCAGGTACAGGTCTTCCTCCGCTGTATTCGGATCCGCTGACCTGCCGTTATATCCTGCCAGGAGCGCGTCCGTGGACTTGTACGGCACACTGCCTCCCAGGTCCAGCTTCACATTGTCATACAGGGACTGATAGTCCGCGATATGTTCTGCCTTCAGCGCCTCATATCCCTTTTCCTCCGCAGCGGCGATCCTCTCCTTCACGCCGTCCAGCGGGTCTTCGTCTGAGAAATAATCATAGCTGTCGTCCATGCACTGCTGGTAGTTCGTCCCCGCGCTCATGAGGAGCAGGACCTCATCCGCTCCGGTCACCATGACTCCGGTGCCGTCTGCTTCCATCTCCCCGCCCTTTGGGATGACCTTCACCTGCTGCGCGAAATGCAGTCCGTCTTCGCCGTGGTCCGACGGGGTCCCGGTCAGGGTGATCGTATCATTCTCAGAAGAGATCTCAGCCTTTGCCTGAGGAGTCGTGATGCTGAAATACTTCGTAATGCTGCCGTCCTGGTCTGCTGTCAGACGGACTGCCATGACATTGCCCGGATTGCTCACGAAATATTCCCTGTGGTATCCGACTCCGTCCAGCGTATAGTCCACAGACGCCACTGCTGTATCCAGATCCAGCGCGCGGACATAATCCGTATATTCGCTTGCCTTCTCTTCAGACGCGTTGATAATGATCTCCTGCATCTGGCATCCGCCGGCATTTCCGTACAGTTCTGTCACTTCAAATTTGTAATATTTGTAAGAAACTTCCCCATCCAGCGGAAAATACTTTGTCTGGATCCTGTTTTCGAAAACTACATCTGTCTGTGCATCGATCAGGTCGAATTTTTCTCCGTCATTGGATCCGTACAGATTCCAGGCCTTCGGGTCTCTTGCCGGAGTATCATTGCCCGAGACGATCGCATACTGAGAGGTCGTCACCGGCTCCTCATACTCTGCCGTGACCCATGCGGGGAATTCCTGCTGCGCGTCTCCGCTGAGTCCTCCTACGGAATACCACTTCGTGTCCGTCCTGTTATCAAACGCTTTTTCCGGGCCTTCCTGATACTGCTGATTCCCACTGTTTTTATTCGCAGAGTTTGAATCAATACTCACCGGAATAACTGCCTTGTCAGACTCGTTCGTGATCATGATATTGCTCAGCTGCTGGTAATGCCCGAAATACGTCTTATCCCCTTTCAGTGTATTGATCAGGTTCTTTACTTCATCCGACGGATTGAAATTTTCTGACACAACCTGCCCTGTGCTCTCATCCACATAAGCGGAATGATTCTCCGTAAAATCCGTCACTTCGTCCTGAAGGAGCTCCTGCGCTTTTTTCAGGTTCGCTGCATTCTCCTCTGATGTCCTGTCATTGTGTCCGCCGTCATAGTCCGGATCCGCGCCCGGCCCGCCGGACCAGAGCGTATGCTCGTTGATCAGGATCTGGTCGCTGTCCACGCCGCCGAAGATCATGGCTCCCATAAAACCGTTGCCGAGCGGCGAAGCCTCGCTCTCCCAGTCTGTCGCCGGAGAGCTGTACCACATCTTTAATCCGGGCTGTGCTCCGGCTTCTCCCTGCGCGTCTCCCGGTTCAGCAGCCATTACAGACACCGGCATGATGCTGGTGAGCAGCATCGCCGAACTCAGCAGCGCTCCTATCAGCTTTTTCCTACGTTTCACTTACTCTTTTCCTCCTTTCAGCGCACCAGCCCTGCCTCCTTTCCGGGAGATATGCCTTTCTCTGTAATCACAGCTGCACGCACTGTTCATGCAGAAAAGACAGAATTGCAAGACTATTTGTGCATAAAAATAAAGATGTTGGAATTATTATACAACTCCAAACATCCTATTTCTTGTACTATCGCGGAAAATTTATATAACAATATTCACTTTACAGCGCACAAGGCACCGATGCCCCGCGATCCGCATCGGTGCCTTGTTTTTTATCAGCAGGTCGCCCCGCCTTTCAGATGTTTCTGCGCTTTGATATTCTCTTCCTTGCGCGCCAGCAGGTCGTCCGCAAGGAGCTGTTCCTGGACATTCTCGAATCCGAGCCTTGCCACGGTGTCAGCAAACCGTTCGCCTGTGATGCCCTGCTCTCGGAACAGAAGGATCGCTTTTTCTACGATAGAAAGCACTTCTTCCTTATCCGTAAACACTTTCTCCAGATATCTGCCCTGGGCTACTTTCTTGCCCCAGCGCCCGCCGATGTAGATGCGGTAGCCGTTTGTGTAATCCTCCACTGCGTGGAACGGACACTTGCCTACGCAGCGGCCGCAGTGGTTGCATTCATTCTCATCAATGGTAATCTTGCCATCGATCATTTTCGCCACATGGATCGGGCAGTTGTTCTCGATCTGGCATACCTTGCATCCGCGGCACTTTTCCAGGTCGATCTGGGGCACTCTCTGCCCGATGATGCCCAGGTCGTTCAGATCCGGCTTCACACAGTTATTCGGGCAGCCGCCCACCGCGATCTTGAATTTGTGCGGCAGCTTTACGCTGCTGTACCCGTGGAAAAATCTCTCGTGGATTTCCTCAGATAAGGCAAATGTATCGATCAGCCCGTACTGGCATGTGGTCCCCTTACAGGATACGACCGGGCGCACCTTGGATCCTGTCCCGCCGGTCTCCAGGCCAGCCTGCATGAGGTATTCCCTGAGCGGCTCGATATTATCAAAGGGCACGCCCTGGATCTCCATGGTAAGGCGGGATGTCATTGTGACTTCCCCGCTTCCGAAGCGCTCCGCTGCCTCAGCGATCGTTCTGGCCTCCTCGGCAGTGATCTTTCCGTTCCTGGTGATCACGCGCCCGTTAAATTTATCCGGCGTCCTCTTATCCTTCAGGAACCCCAGCGCCTTTACCCTTGTCTCTTCCTCTTTTGAAACCGCTGCATCTGCATTCTTCACTTTCACATCATTAAAGAATGTAGCTCCTTCCAGGACGACCGTATTTTCATAGCCGTAATAGCGCATCCTGTTCTGGAGGAAGTACGCTCTCTTTCCTTTCGCGCAGACGAGGAGGATCTTTTCTTTCTTGTCCAATCCTTCGATCTCGCCGTTTACCTTTGCCAGATTTACGAAGAACGCGCCTCTGATCGCCGGCTCGGGCTGCACGTCTACGATCTTATATCCTTCTGCTTTCCCTGCCGCGTACTCTGCGGGCGTCATGCTGACAAAGGTGCCGTCCAGCTTGTTCATCAGTACGTACACTGCCTGCACGAACGGATGGATCGCTGTGGAGAACGGCGGCGCATACGCAAAGTCCGCGTTCTCGAAGTCTTCCAGGACAGCGCCCATGTTGATGCCCATGACCGCGATGTCCACCATCTTGTCCACCTCGCCCGGTCCGAACACCTGGATGCCAAGGAGCTTCCTTGTCGCCCGGTCCGCGATCAGCTTTGTGATAAAGAAGGATGCGTCCGGATAATAGTGCGCTTTGTCATCTGTGGGCACGAGCACTGTCTCCACGTCGCATCCCGCTTCTCTCGCCTGCGCCTCGGTCAGTCCGGTGCGGCCCACATTCAGCCCCGGGAGCTTTACGACGCCTGTGCCGAGCACACCCGGATACGTCTTCTGCGCGCCTGAGAGCACCCGCGCCAGGGTCCGTCCTTCCAGATTTGCGGAAGATCCCATTGGGGACCACTGGCGTTTCCCGGTGATGCGGTTTGTCACCATCACGCAGTCGCCCGCCGCGTAAATATCGTCAACACTTGTCTTCATCTGCCCGTCCACGAGGATCGTGCCCTTAAACATCTCGATCCCTGTGCCCTCAAGGAATGCCGTATTCGGGCGGATCCCCGCCGCCATGATCAGCATCTCGCAGGAGAGCATCCCCGCGGAAGTCTTCACACCGGTCACTTTGTCTGTACCCAGGATCTGCTCCGCGCTCGTCCCGGTGATCACCCGGATCCCTGCGTTCAGGAGATGCTTCTTTACATAGGCAGCCATTTCCGGGTCAAGGATATTCGGCAGTACCTGTGACGCAAAATCAATGACCGTCACATTGACGCCTCTCGCATGGAGGTTTTCCGCCGCTTCCAGCCCGATGAAGCCAGCTCCGATCACGACGGCTTTCTTTACGTTATTTGTCTCTGCGTAGGTACGGATCCCTTCCGCATCATCCGGCGTCCTCATCTTGAACACGCCCGGAAGGTCCTTTCCCTCGATGGGCAGTTCCGCCGCGGAAGCACCTGTGGCGATCACCAGCTTGTCGTAAGGACAGGCTTCTGTCTCCCCGGTCTGCACGTCTTTTAACGTCACTTCCTTCTTCGCCGGGTCCACAGCCACAGCCTCTTTGCCCGTGCGCACTTCCACTCCGGTCAGACCGGAATATTTCTGCGGCGTATTCACGATCAGCTCATCCCTGCTCTCGATCAATCCGCCCACATAGTAGGGCAGTCCGCACCCCGCATAGGAGATGTCCTGATCCTTCGTGATGACTGTCACATCAATGCTCCTGTCTTCTCTTTTTAATTTTGCCGCAGTCTTTGTCCCGGCTGCGACACCGCCGATAATAAGTACCTTCATGTTCTCTGCCTCTTTCCTTTCTTTGTTTTGACCGTCACGTTAAGTTTCGCTTTCTGCCTGCACCTGTTCTCTCTGCTCTTTCCAGCCGATGGCCTGCTCCCGGTCCCGGTGGCAGCAGTGCTCTTCTCCCGCGCATTCCGGGCGCATCGCCGGACAGACATAGACGTCTCCTCCGCTGATGGTGAGATTCCTGCTGTTGACCAGCATATCAGCCACCTTCCGGCGCGCCTCGTCGTAGATCCGCGTCACTGTAGGGCGGGAGATCCCCATCCTCTCAGCGCACTGCTCTTGGGTCATCTGCATATGGTCCAGGAGGCGGATCACCTCGTATTCATCATATGTAAGATTGACGCTGCCGGATGCTCCGCATCCCTGCGGTGTGAATCCCCGGGCGCGGGGCAGGGAACAGATGCAGCGCTGTTTCTGAGGTCTTGGCATATGAGCCCTCCCTTCCCTTTCCGCAAATGTGGGAGTGTGTCCCCGGATATATGATCCTGATTTCAGTATACTCTGTTATGAGCATATGTCAATAATCAGGCGCACTATTACTAGAATATTCCATGGATTCCGTCGAATCTTTCTGCAGGGCTTTTTGACACAAATGAATAAACTCTTCCATTGCTGTATTATCTGGATCAAAGTTTGGATGTGATCGGAGCTGTTCATAATAACTCTCCGCATCTTCTTCCTTACCTAAAAGGTGTGAGCAATAATATAATCCCTGTAACGCCCCAAACGACTGTTCCTTTTTCAGTTTCATTTTAGCCATCAGTTTATTCGTGCAGTATTCACTGTCAGTATCAATATTTCCACAATACAGCTCCAGTATAGCAAGCTTGTTCATGCTATAATCATTACATTTTATGGCTTTCCGTAATATTTTTCTCGCCCGTTCAGGCATTCGGTGCCTAAGTTCTAAATAGGCATTTAATGAATATAACTGACCCTCATTAGGGAAACGCTTTATTCCTTCATTCAATATCCACCGTGCGGTATACTCCTGATCATATTCTCCGATATTAGCTTTCTGTTCTTCCAATTTTGCCCACGCTACCCATACAACACCATCTGCTCCTTTCTCCAAACACGCCTTCCGATAGATCCACAACGCTGTATTCTCCTCGCTGTACTCCCCGGCTCCTCTCTCCTTCTCCTCCAGTTGCGCCCATGCCAGCCAAGCATCGTTATTCGCATTTTTCTCTAAACATGTCTTCCGATAGATCCACAGCGCTGTATTCTCCTCGCTGTACTTCCCAGCTCCTCTCTCCTTCTCTTCCAACTGTCCCCACGCTGTCCATACAGCACTGTCTGCTCCTTTTTCTAAACACGCCTTCCGATAGATCCACAGCGCTGTATTCTCCTCGCTGTACTCCCCGGCCCCTCTCTCTTTCTCTTCCAGCTGCGCCCATGCGGTCCATGCATCGTAATTAGCAGTTTTTTCCAAACACACTTTCCGATAGATCCACAGCGCTGTATTCTCCTCGCTATACTTCCCGGCTCCTCTCTCCTTCTCTTCCAGCTGCGCCCATGCAGTCCATACAGCACTGTTTGCTCCTT
>DWUV01000113.1 GCA_019120595.1 Candidatus Mediterraneibacter tabaqchaliae
CACGCCTTGCCAGAACTTGCCTCACCCCATCTGGCAATGCCAGGCCCCGCCTGACCCCGCGTCGTTTCCTCTCGCCTCGCCCCGCCTCGCCCCGCCTCCTCTAGCCTAGCCTCTCCACGCCCCACCCCGCCCCGCCCAGCCTCACACTACCTGACACCGCCAGGCCCCGCCTGGCCCCGCCTCGCTTCCTTTCGCCTCGCCCCGCCCTGTTTCTCCTGCCACGCCTCGCCTTGCCCTGCCTCGCCCCGCCACGCCTAGACCCGCCTTGCCTTGCCCGCCTCCCTTCCTCTCGATGGAGAAACGGCTGGGTATGGCACTGGGAAATTCTGACGCTTACGTAAATATCGCGGGCGGGATCCGCATGAACGAGCCGGCAATCGACCTTGGGATCGTGATGGCGCTGGTATCCAGTTACCGCAACCGCCCCATTGATGAGAAAACAATCGTTTTCGGGGAAGTAGGGTTAAGCGGGGAAGTCCGCGCGGTCAATATGCCGGAGCAGCGGGTGGCAGAAGCAAAGAAGCTTGGCTTTGAAACATGCATCCTGCCGGAAGTATCCCTCAAGATGGTGCGGGGGATCAGCGGGATAAAGCTGGTGGGAGTCAAGACCATCGGTGATGCGGTTAATACAATTTGATACAATTGCAACAATTTCGGCAAAAGGGGTCAGACCCCTGTTCACAAGGGTCTGACCCCTTTTGGGAGAGCTGTCAGAAAATTCTGACGAGGAGGATTATTTTGATGAAACCTTACACAAAAACAGCAAAATATTATGAAACAGATCAAATGGGTGTTATCCATCATTCAAATTATATCCGCTGGATGGAGGAGGCCCGTGTAGATATGCTGAATCAGATCGGTTATCCCTACCGCCGCTTTGAAGAGATGGGATATATCAGCCCGGTGCTCCATGTGGACTGTGAATACAAGAAAAGTGTAAAATTTGACGATGAGGTAAAGATCACCATTAGGCTCCAGGAAGCGGGAAGGGTGAAGTTTACCCTCAGATACGATATCTATAATCTGTCTGAGGGCGGAGTGCTCAGCGCCTCTGGGACGACGACACACTGTTTCCTGAGAAAAGACGGAAGACCGGTATTGATGGATAAAGAAATGAAAGAGTTTACAGAGGTTATGCGGAATACACTGGAACAGGTGTGAAGTGGATTGGAGGGATCCCTGTGATACTAAGTGCGAGCAGACGCACGGATATACCGAATTACTACAGCGAATGGCTTGTCCGGCGTTTCCGGGCAGGCTTTCTCTGTGTGCGGAATCCCATGGATCATCATCAGGTGAGCAGGATAAATCTTTCCCCTGAAGTGATAGACTGTATTGTGTTCTGGACGAAGAACCCGGTGCCCATGTTCCCTTACCTGGATGAATTCAGCAGTTATATGTATTATTTTCAGTTTACCCTGACCGGATATGGAAGGGAGATCGAGCCGGGACTGCCGGATAAGAAGAAAGTGCTGATCCCTGCATTCACGGAGCTGGCGGACAGGATCGGAAAAGAGAGAATGGTCTGGCGCTATGACCCGGTCTTTCTTTCTGACCGGTATACTCTGGACTACCATGTGAAAGCGTTCGCGCAGATTGCGGAAGCTCTTGCGGGGAAAACGCAGAGAGTGGTGATCAGTTTTCTTGATGATTATGAAAAGACGAAACGGAATATGAAGGGATACGGGATCAGGAATCTGACGGAGGAGAAAATGCGCCGGCTCGCGCAGAGTTTTGCCCGGATCGCAGGCGGGTATGGTATGGAGATCCAGACATGCGCAGAAAAGATCGACCTGTCGGAATACGGGATCGTCCACGGGGCATGTGTTGACAGAGAATATATCGAGCATCTGCTGGGATGCCGGCTGCGGGGAGGAAGAGACCGCGGACAGCGGCCGGAGTGCGGATGCATGGAGAGTGTGGAAACGGGCAGTTATCATACCTGCCGGAACGGATGCAGATATTGTTATGCCAATGATTCTGAAGTCCGGGTGCAGGAGACTGTCCGTGCTTATGATGCGGATTCCCCGTTTCTGTGCGGGAAGCCGGAACCGGGCGACAGGATCACAGAGCGGAAGATGAAGACGCTGAGGGAGACACAGTTGACCTTGGAGGATTGCATCAACTTATAAAAAACTGATCAGAATGACCAGAAGCGTATAAAAAGAGAACATAAAAAAGAAAAAGCCGGAAAGAAAGATCCGGCTCTTTTTTACTTGACAATATCGAGTATCGATATTATTCTGGAAGTAGAAATATCGATGCTCGATAATTGTTGAGGAAAGGGGGCGGACTCTATGGCGAAGGTGGAAGATCAGGCGCGTTTCAAGCGTGTGTTCAGATATTACCGCTATATTGAAGCGGATGCATTCGCACAGTATCTGCACGAAATGTCGTTAAAGGGATGGCATCTGAAGGAATGGAAACTCTGGCTGGAGTTTGAAAAAGGAGAAAGCCGGGATATAGAATACGCGGTGGAAGTCTTTCTAAAGGGCAGCGAAATGGATGTAAAGCCCGGAGCAGATGTCGAGGAGTATGCAGAATACTGCAGGGCAGCGGGATGGGAGTTTGTGGATTCCAGGAGAAGGTTCTGCATCTTCCGAAAGATTGCAGAGGATGCCATTCCCATCGTGACAGAAGAGGAACGGTTCAAAAATATCCGAAAGGCAGAGTGGAAGCGCTGTCTTATGAGTGTGCTGACAGGTGTGTTCATTTTGGGAATGTCCGCTGTACAGCTTTCTGGAGTTGATGCTGTTTTAATACTATTCTCTAATATGCTCCTGCTCCCGGGGCTTACCCTGGCAGTTTTGTTCGCATGTGAAATATTACAGTGTATCGTTCTGGCTGTGAGGTGTATAAAAGCAGGGAAAAAAGTCAGGGCAGGAGAACGCCCATCCTATGGAAAGAGCTGGGAAAAGTATGTCTGGTACGCTATGGCGGCGATCCTCCTGATCGAATTGACTGTGGTCTGGGGGAAAGCAGGCGGCGGAGGTTCTGCGGTCACGCTGTGGATCCTTCTGGGGATCACTGCTACGGTGCTGCTTGGGATCGAGTTTTACCGTCCGGCGCGCAGGGAAAACTGGGCGCTGCAGCTGGCGGCGGGAGTAGGTATCGGTGTTATCTGGGTTATCGGTATGGGGATCATTTTCATCCAGGGTATCAGTCAGGAAACAGGGCTGGTAAAAGTGGAGGCGGATGGAGAAATTATCCTTCCAGATGAGGAAAAACTGCCT
Source organism: Candidatus Mediterraneibacter tabaqchaliae (assembly GCA_019120595.1). Taxonomy (GTDB): domain Bacteria; phylum Bacillota; class Clostridia; order Lachnospirales; family Lachnospiraceae; genus Mediterraneibacter; species Mediterraneibacter tabaqchaliae. The sequence goes on from DWUV01000113.1 coordinate 3,234, forward strand.
CTTGTACTGACAGATTATACGCAGACAGAAGAGGCGGTCACACTGGCTCATTATAGCGAGCTGTCCAGTGTGTTTGGGACTATGATGAGCGGGGCAGTGGAATACGGAGAGCCATCGTCGGAGGAAGACAGCGGAGACGGGACGGATGCGGACCAGGGGTGGCAGCGGCTTGCTTACACAGTATACCGGACTGATATTCCCTGGATCCTGGATCTGGTGTGGGAGGAAGAACTGGAGTCCGGGGATCCGGAGGGATATGGCTGGATCACTGAGGCAGACGCAGACAGCGGTTACGACAGATGGCAGGCTGAGAAAGTCATGCGCAGGGACTGGGAAGAAAATACGGTGTATGTGCGGTATGAAGATGCGGTCCTGACGCTCTACGCGACAGAGCCGCCCGGAGGAGAGCAGATCGACATCGTAAGAGAAAAGCTGGGGTTGTAAGACCGATAGGGATAATGGGGTGAAGAAACATTGGCAAGAGAACAGTTCCAGACATTGACAGAACCTATGTATTATATCCTGATCGCCCTGACGGAAGAGTGCTGCGGGGTAGATATCATGGAAAAAGTACAGCGTATTTCAAAAGGCAGGGTAAAGGTAGGGCCGGGGACACTGTATGCGATGCTGTCCAAATTTGAGGACAATGGGATCATCCGCCGCACTGCGGAGGATGGGCGGCGGAAGTCCTATGTGATCACGGAATATGGGATGGAAATGCTCAGGGCGGAGTATGACAGGCTGCAGATGATGGTAAGGGACGGGCGGGAGGCGGCCTCGTGTTTCCGGTAGTTATCCTGAAAAAGAGATTTCAGAAGCGCTTGTATTGATTTTATAATATATTCGATCACGGAGAGCGGCAGGCAGAGACTGTTATTCAAAGAAAAATAATTCTTCAAATTTCTTATCTAATGCAATACAGAGAACAAGGGCCAGTTTTGCAGTCGGACAGAACTGGCCTGTTTCGATAGAGCTGATCGTGTTGCGGGAAACTCCGACAAGATTAGCCAATTTTTGCCGTATCCCTTTTTAAAAAGTGCAAAATTATATGGAAAGGGGTCAGACCCCTTTTGATCGGGGTCTGACCCCATAAATAAACAGTATATAACAGTTGACAACAGTTATATACTGTTATATACTGTTTGTCAAGAGGAGGACGCATATGAAGATTATAATCAACAGTTCATCGATGGTACCGATCTATGAACAGATCATGGATCAGATCAAGGCGCAGATCACTGCCGGGGATCTGAGAGAAAACGATATACTCCCCTCTGTCCGGACTCTTGCGAAGGACCTGAAGATCAGTGCCCTGACGGTCAAGAAGGCGTACGACAATCTTGAACTGGAAGGGTACACAGTGACAGTCCACGGGAAAGGCACTTATGTTGCTGCTGCGGACACGGAGCGGATGCTTGAGGAGCAGCGGCGGGAAGTGGAGAGCGACCTGGAAAAAGCGGTTGAGAAAGGCCGCAGATGCGGGCTGAAGGACGAGGAGATCAGGGAGTTGTTTGATTTGATAATGGAGGATTAGAAGATGCTTGAGATCAATGGTTTGGTAAAACATTACGGTGATTTTACTTTGAACTGTACGATGAAGGTGGAGCCGGGACGCATCACGGGGCTGGTAGGAGAAAATGGTGCGGGAAAGAGCACGACGTTCAAGGCTGCGCTGGGACTTGTCACATACGATGAGGGAAACATTACCCTGATGGGAAAAGCACCGGCAGAGCTCACCGCGGCGGAGAAGGAGAAAATCGGGGTTACCCTGGCGGAATCCGGGTTTAGCGGTTATCTGAAGGTAAAGGATGTGGTGCCGGTGCTGGAGGCTTTGTACCCGGCGTTTGACAGGACGAGATTTCTTGACCTTTGCCGGCAGCAGGGCGTTCCGCAGGATAAATATATCAAAGAATTTTCCACGGGAATGAAGGCGAAGCTGAAGGTGCTGGCAGCGGTTACCCACGGCGCGGATTTCCTTCTCATGGACGAACCAACCACAGGGCTTGACGTGATGGCCCGCGAGAGCATTCTGAATCTGTTGCGGGAATACATGGAAGAGGATGAAAACCGGAGTATTCTGATCAGCTCCCACATCTCTTCTGACCTGGAAGGGCTGTGTGACGATATTTATATGATCCACAACGGAGAGATTGTTTTCCACGAGGATACCGACGTGCTGCTCAATGAGTACGGGCTGATCAAAGCAGATGAAGTGCAGTACAGGGAGCTGGACAAAGAATATCTCCTGAGAGTCCGCAGAGAGAGCTTCGGATACTCCTGCCTGACGAATCAGAAGCAGTACTATCTGGAGAACTACCCGGACGTCGTGGTGGAAAAGGGAACACTGGACGAAGTGATAACAATGATTATAGGAGGGAAGAAGTTATGAAAGGAATGCTGATCAAAGATTTCAGACTTTTGAAAAACCAGGGAAAGTCTTTATTGCTCATGCTTCTCGTTGTGGCGATATTCATGAATTTTATAACAGATGTAGGTCCGGCCTTTATCGTCGGGTATATTACGATCATTTTCTCGCTGTTTACGGCAACGACGATCAGTTATGATGAATTTGACAACTGCTATCTTTTCATTATGACGCTTCCGGTCACAAGGAAAAAGTATGTGAATGAGAAGTATGTCTTTGCACTGCTTTCGATTGTCTGCACCTGGGTGCTTGGAACGGTGCTGGGAACCATTCTGCTGCTGGCGCAGCCCGCGGCGGAGATGAATGCTGCTGACTGGCTGGGATCCTGTATCGGTTATATATTTGCGGCATGGATCTGTGTGAGCATCATGCTTCCGATCAGGCTGAAATTTGACTCGGAAAAGTCCAGATACGCCAATTTTATTATGATCGCAGTTGTTTTTATCGCGGCGTTTCTCGTGTCCAGCGTTATCGATTATCTGCCCATGAGCATCGTGGAGGCGGGAAAAGAATGGTTCTACGGGCTGAGCGCCGGCGGAGTTCTGGGGATAGCCGGTGGTATTACTGTTGCTGCGGTCATTATTTCCTATCTGTGCAGTCAGCATATCATGGCGAAGAAAGAATTTTGAGGTGAAGTAGATTTTGTATTGTATTTTTTGAAATACAATCCTCGAATTGCAGAGCTGCTTTGACTTGGCGGCAAATTGGTTTGTTTGAGTTTCTGCAAAAAATAATATGAAAAAAAGTAGAATATCTACATGCGGGTATGTGTGAATATTATCGTCGATATAGCAGATGCGAGGCGGACACATGTCAGGCGGATATCCGGATTTTCAGAGGGAGAGTAAAAAGGTAGAAAAACTACAAGTTTTAGGCTGCCGGATTTACTCTCCCTTTACCAAGCCTTTACAAGATTCTGATTGAAGCAGAAAAAAGCCGTTTTTATAATGAATTCCGTCCAGATACTATACAAATTGCGACTGAAATGAGGAGGATAAAAGAATGAAAAAAAGACGGCTGATCCTGTTTCTGCTGGCGGCAGGAATGGTGATCTCAGGGCTTCCTTACCGGAACCTGCAGGCAGCAGAGAAGGAAGAGCCTGTGGCGCTCACGCAGGAAATGGTGGATGAAGCGAACGAGCAGTACAATGATAATGAAGACGCGCTGCTTGAGTTTGTCAGCATGTCAGATACGCATGTTGCGAGCTATGAGTCCAAGAAATGGGCGTTCCAGAACATTGAAGACTGGTCGGAAGAGATTGGTTTTCATGCAGACACAGTCCTTGTGGATGGAGATGTGGAGGCAAACGAAAGAGAAGAGCAGCCGGGGAACAGTGTGCGCTTCTATACAGCGGTGGAACAGCTGATGGAAGAGACTTTCGGCGACCTTCCGATCCAGTTTTCTACGGGAAACCATGATATCCAGTCTAATATGGAGGCTGTATTTGATGAAAACGGCTGGGACGGCATATGGCATTATAAGTCAAAGACCGGTGAAGCCTATAATAACTATCATCTGCAGATCAATGGTTTTGATTTTATTACCCTGGATTACAGGAACGGGAGCAGGTATCGTCAGTTCCTGCAGGATACGCTGGAAGAGATCAAAAGCAGAGCGGATTATGACGACGGGAAACCGATCTTTATCCAGATCCACAGCGGTGTGAATGGGACGACAACGGGAAGCTATCAGGACTGCGGCAATACTTCCACGTATCTTCAGGGCACTCTGGCAGACTGGCCGCAGGCGATCGTGATGACGGCGCACTCCCATTACAGTTCTGAGGTGGAAGATGGCATTTATCAGAAAAATTTCACGGTTGTGAACAACGGCTCCATGGATTACGTGGAGGTGGATGATTCCAGGACAGTGGAAAACGAAGTGGTAAACTGGGTGCAGGGAAACCTGGAAGACGGTCACTATGAACTGACCTGTAACTATATTACCGTGATGAAAGACGGAACTACCGTGATCCGGCGCTTTGATGTGACAAACAAGCGATGGATGGGCGTTCCCTGGGTGATCGATACGGAAGAGGGAAAAGAAGGATTCCGGTACACGAGCGGGAAACGCAGTACGACGGCCCCGTGGTTTGAAGAGGATGCAGAAATCTCCGTGGAGAATGTAGGGGAGATGACAGCAGATCTTGTATTTGACCAGGCGGTTGACGACCAGCTCACAGAGTATTACCGTGTGACGGTGAGGAACTTCCTGACAAATGAGGACGCAGTCTTCAAGGTGCTGCCGGAAAATTATGACTATGCGGGAAACAGCTCTTATGAAGTCCCGAAAGGATTCACGGGAAGCTTTGACGCGTATTCCAGGTATTATCTGCGCCCGTACCCGGAGCAGATGAAGTTCTATTTGTCGGATCTGCAGCCGAACACCAGATACCGCATTATCGTGCAGGCTTTTGACTCCTTTGACAATGCTTCTCTTGTGAAGGATGTGGTATTTAAGACAGAAGGAGAAACAGTCGAACTGCCGAACGTCCTTCCGGAGACGGTTGAAGACGGGAAATTCCTGGATATGAGCTTCGACGACAGCAGCCTGACAGACAGCGAAGGGCAGATCACAGCGACAGCAGCGGGGAATATTTCCTATGAGGAAGGCATGGATGGGACAGGTCTGCACATTCCGTCGACCAGAGGAGCTTACGTGGATCTCGGCGGCGACGAGAGGATGAACGGAGACAGCACATTTACTATGAATTTCTGGATCAATGCCCGGAGCACCAGCGGAGACGCTGCGGTCATCAGCAATAAGAACTGGGGCAGCGGAGGGAATCCGGGATGGTATGTGGGATTCAGGCTGTCTAATCTTTCCAGTATCGGAGTGAATGTGTCTGACGGAAGCAGAAGGATTGATTTTGACGGTTCCGCAGGATTCCAGGATAACTGGAAAATGGTCACTATTATGTTTGACAGAGAGGAAAATGTAAGCAGGATCTTTATTGACGGAAACGAAAGCATGTATTATGACCTTTCTTCCATTACCGGATCTATGGCGACAGATTATTCTGTTAAGATCGGGTCAGATGGGACCGGCAACTATGGCAGCAGGGCAGAATTTACGCTGGACAGCCTTCAGATGTGGGACCGCGCCCTGACAGATGAGGAGATCCTTGCAATATACGGAACTGCCGTCTATGAAGAGGACACCACGGATTATGCGGAAAAACTGCAGGAGCTCATCGAACAGGCAGAGGCTCTGCTGGCAGAATATGAAGCGGGCGCAGAGGGCGTTTATTACAACGAGGAGACAGCTGTAAGGCTCAAAGAGCAGGCGGAAGCGGCGAAAGGCGCGCAGACGACAGAGGAACAGCAGATTTTCTGCGGTGAGCTTTCCTATCTGATCGAGAAGATGGAGATGGAGCGGCAGTGGACCACGGTCGATAAGAGTGGATTTACTGTGGCAGAGTGCGACAGCTGGCATGGCGACCACGTGGAAGGCGACTACGGTACAAGCAGGCTGTATGCGCCGGAGAAAGCAATCGACAGCAATAACAGCACGGCATGGCATACGAGCTGGACTGCCGGAGAGGACGGAACTGCGCTCTACAAATTCCCGCACAGTATCATTATTGATATGCAGGAAAGCTATTCGATCAGCGGCATTGAACGGGTCGGGCGCGGTGAGAGAGACTATATCAAAGATTTTACAGTGGAAGCGGCAGATGATCTGGAAACACTGACATCAGAGGATGGAGTCGGCGAAGAAGGGAAAGCTTCCGGCACATTTGATGACACAGAGGACGCATTTCATTCATTCGGAAAAGCACTGAAAGGCAGATACATAAAAGTGACGATCCACGATACATGGCTCATGCAGGACGCCGGAAATGAAGGGAAGCAGTGGGCATATACTGCGGAGATTAACTTTACGGGGCATAAGGTCTCGGATGAAAAGACTGTTACAGCCGCAACGGACAGTAACGGAACGGTTTCACCGGAAACAATGACAGTGCTTGCAGGAGAAGAGGCGGTATTGGCGGTCGTGCCGGAGCAAGGTTATCAGATACAGTCAGTGAAAGTGACGGGAGCTTCCGGTGAGAAGGAATATATATTGGACGGCACTACACTTACGATCCCGGGTGTGCAGGAGGATCTGACAGTAAGCGTATCCTTTGAGAAAGAGCAGGCCGTGACGCCGGATCCGGTTGATAAGTCAAAGCTGGACCAGGCGATCGCAGACGCAATGTATATCCTGGAGAATAGAGAAAATTATCAGGCGGATACGCTGGAAGGGCTCGAGGCAGCACTGGAAAACGCGCAGGCAGCCGCGCAGGATCCGGATGCAGATCAGGCAGCGGTGGACCAGGCGGCAGCGCTGCTGGAAAAGGAAATCCAGGAAGTGCGTCCGGTCGAAAGTGATCCGCCAGTTCCGGGAGGAGGCGGCTCACAGGGAGGAGACTCACAGAACGGCGGAGAGAACATGTCCGGCCAGAATGGATCCGGCAGCGGACAGGCCGTGAAAACAGGTGACTCTGTGAATCTGGCAGCGGCAGTTCTTGCGGTATCAGGATGTTTACTCGCATTTGGAGCGGCGCTGGCTGTGATCAGGAGAAGAAAAGTCAGGTGATCAGATATAGAATGAGTCGGATATAGAGACGCAGACAGTACATTTTGACAGGAGCGGTACCTGAGGCATGAATCCTCGGCGTGCCGCTCCTGTCTGTATTCCGGCGGGAAAATGACTGCCCGTTTTAAAGAATGTCTTTTCGGTTATAAATGATGAACGCCGCGGCAATCCCGGCAGCTGTCACAAAGCATCCTATGGCAGCAGGCAGAGGGGCAATCTCTGCATTGGTGATGATATCGGCGGCCTCAGCGTACCCGAAGGGAGTGATGTATTTCAGCCATTCGGCATCCTCGGTGATGTTGGCGATGATATTCAGAAAATAAAGGACAGCGGCAAGGCCTAACCCGGCGCCGACGCCGCTTTTCCTTAGGGCAGCGGAAATGGCGAAGCAGACTGCCGCGATCTCTGACTGGAGAAGGAGATAAGCCGCGTGGAGCAGGAGAAATTCCTTCATCTGCAGACTTTCACCGATAGCGCGGACGACGATCATGGAGGTGAGGATGCTCACTGCGTTCAGGATCAGGATCTGGCAGAAGATGCAGAGCAGCTTCTCGAATACGATCCGGCTGCGGCTGACAGGATGCGTCAGCAGGTACTCTGCTGTCCGGTTCTTCTCATCGCCGGCAAGCGAGGACACTCCGATGTACGCGGCGAAGAAAGCGCCTCCGATCCCAAGGATATTGCC
>DWUV01000011.1 GCA_019120595.1 Candidatus Mediterraneibacter tabaqchaliae
TTCGGTCTTTACTTTATAATCATACTTATCCACCGCATTCACCTCGTCGAAAATAATATTTCATCGGTCAGTCCTCATCTTCCTGTCCTTCCGGTCACAGGCCGATATTCTTTCAATAGTTTATCATAAGCATTCCCCAATGTCAAAAAAATGCATCCTCAATTGACATTGACGATGCATTTTAATTTTTATTTAATTTTTTCATTTTCTTTTCTATTTTAAATCGGAGGCATTGAGTAGATTTTGTTCCTGTGAGACCTCTGCCATCTGTTATTTGATCTTCGGTCGATTTATTAAGACCTGCTTACTAAATCTGCCCTCCTTCAATAACAATCTGAGGTTCATAACAGCATCCCTTCTGCTTATCGCTCCCGCTTACGCTCCGGGTATCGATTTATATTTATAAAGTCTTCTGAGTTATTCTTCCTATAACCTCCTGCGGTGCAGTACCGTTTGCCGGTATTCCATCCGCCTGCCGGGTTATTACTTCTATAACTGTAAGCCTTTATTATATAAATGATATTCTACTCAATGTTTCTTTACACATCTTTCGAAATCCTGCTATATGTGGTATCTATATTCAATACGTCTGCAAATGCCAAATCTTGGTAGATTTTCATCCGGATTTACGAACTCTCCGATCTGTTTTTCCATTCTGACTTTTTCCGGATTATTGATCTTCTCTCCAGCAAAGGTCTCTTACATCACAGGAACTTACATTTGCCGTACCACTGACATATTGATGATAAACCGAAACTATACTGTCCATGGGACTTACCTCCTGCTGCTTTTATTTTTAACCTAATCGAACATCTGACTGAGACTTCAATCCATGTTCTCTTAGATAAATATCCTTTTGAGATTTTATTTTCTGTATCTCTTTTGGATGGTTTTATAATATCACTCGAGCCTTGATTTGTCAACGCATTTTTCAATTTTATTTTAAATAAATTTATTACTTTTTGTAATTATATGAATTTTCTGATAATTTAGTTATTTTATTGTGGAGCTCACATCGGAAGAACACTATATTTATGGAAGCATTTTTATATTGCCTGACTATTCTGACATAACCGCACGCGCATCCGTATCTCTTAAGAAATCTTTAGATTCTCTTCGGGTATTTTTTAAGGAATCTGCACTATCCTAATATCCGTCGAAAGGAGCAGATTCTCATGAAGAAATGGACATACCCTTTATCTCTCATTATTCTCTTTTTTATATTGATCATCCTGACCGTGCCGGAGGGCGCTGTCTTCGGCTCCAATACGGACTGGCTCAGCCAGCACGCTTCCCTTGCCGGGACGATACGGGATGCATGCCTGGAACAGCATACGCTCCTCCCGTCCTGGCTTGAGCTCGGCGGGGGCAGCAATGGGTATCAGTTTTCCTACTATGGCTTCCTGCGGCCGGATATCCTGATCGGCTGCCTGCTGCCGCAGGTGCCTATGCTCCACATCCTTATCTGTTACATGCTGGCCGTATACCTGAGCTCTGTCCTTCTGTGCTATGCCTGGCTGCGGAGCGAAGATATACCACCGGTCCTTTCTTTTGCGGGAAGCATTCTTTTTATGACAGCGGGATGTATGTTCCACATGCACAGGCAGGTTATGTTTGTAAACTATCTGCCGTTTCTGTTATGCGCACTGCTGTGCGTGAGAAAGAAAAAGGTGCGTTGGCTCCCGCTCTGCCTGTGCCTGATCTGCCTCAGCAGCTTTTACTTTGCGGTCTCCGCTTTTGCCGCTGTGGGCTGGTACTGGTACCGTCAGGAGGGGAGCCCGTTCCGGAAGGAGTCTTTTCTGAAAAAGTATCTCCCCTGCGCCCTGACCGGCGCCGCGCTGTCCGCTGCCCTGCTGCTCCCCACCGCACTTGTCCTCCTGGAACACGGCCGGAGCGGCAGCAAGATGTCCCTGCTGACCCTTCTGGAGCTGTTCGCGCCTAATCCGGTGCTGAATAACCTGTTGTTCAACGAATACGGGATGGGCGTGACCTTTCTCTGCCTCTATGCGATACTGGCAGGACTTTCCCGGAAGAACTTTCGCAAAGACAGCATCCTTTTCCTTCTGTTCGGAGTCTTCGGCGTATTTTCGTGGCTGCTGAACGGCACCCTCTACGCGCGCCCGAAGATCCTGATCCCGTTCCTGCCCCTGGTCATCCTGCTCTGCGTCAGCTATCTGAAAGAGACTGTTCTCCCGGCTCTGCAGGCAGCCAGAAACTATGCAGCCACAGGCCGGAGATGCACAGCCACAGCCGGAGATGAAGGGCAGAAAGCCCGCCCGCTTCCGCTCTATCCTTTTGCGGTGATCTTTCCGGCAGGGCTGCTCTGGTTCAGTCAGGAACAATTTCCCTGGATCCTTGCCGAAGCTGCGGTCCTTTTTCTGACCGTGCTTTTATCCAGAACCTGCATATCCGGAACCCGCAGCCAGGGCGGATGCGCGAAAAGGCCATGGAGAGTCCGTACAGCATGGCGGCATATTGCCGGAAAGCCCGCCATACTCTTCTGCGCTGTGCCTCTGCTCCTCCTGTCTCCTGTCGGAATGTATCTCACCACTGCCGGCACAGAGGACTGGGTGAAACGCCCGGACATTTCCCCGGGCTTTACGTCAGACGGATTAAAGGCAGCTGATATGGATCCGCTCTATCACTTTGACAGCCTGTTAAGCCCGCTTACAAATTCGAACAGGCTCACAAAGGCGGGAATGTCCCGGAGCACAATGTATTCCTCCGTTACTTCGCAGGCATATTCCGGCCTGTACTATGACACGCTGATGACTCCCATACGGATCAATAACCGCGTGGCGCTCCTGACCTCTGACAATCCGTTCCTGCTGCATCTGCTCGGCGTCCGCTACCTGGAGACATCGGCAGATGCAGTCCCCGCAGGATATGAGGTCATACAGCAGTCCGGGGACACGGTCCTGGCGGAAAATGACGCCGTCCTCCCCCGCGCCTATTTCACGTCAGACATCATCACGCAGGATCTTTTTGAAAAGGCAGGCGCTGTGGAAAAAGTGGATCTGCTCGCCAGGAAGACCGTGGTAGATCTCTCCGGGACAGACCGTCCCGGAGGATCGGATCCGTTTGAGAGCCGTATGGAGCAATATACCCCGGAGCTCAGCGCAGACCCGCTGCCTGATGGGCTTACTGTCTCCAAAAGTGAAAATACTTATCATATCTCGGCAGAGAAATCCTGTACCCTGGACCTGCACATCCGCAGCGCGCAGCCCGGCAGGATCCTGCTGCTCAGCTTCCGGGTGAACAACCAGACATGGGATCCCATTGTCATCGATATCAACGGGATCCGCAATAAGCTGTCCGGCGCCTTCGCCCCATATCCCAACGGGAACCGCTGTTTTCACTATCAGTTTTCCCCGGATGACGGAGAGGGGATCACGGACCTGTCAGTCACTCTCTCAAAAGGGGAATATGAGATCTGCGATGTCCAGTGGTATCTCTATGACCAGGATCTGCTGGATGAAAAAAGCTTCACGCCGGTCATTCTCTCTGAGGACCATACTGACAGCAGCGCAGGCATCGGGCATCCGTACACGGTTCTGTCCGGCGCCGCTGCCGCGGATAAGGACGGGTATCTCGCCACATCCATCCCTGTGCAGGACGGCCTGGAGATCCTGGTAGACGGGAGATCCGAGGAGATCCTTACCGTAAACGAAGCATTTGCCGGGGTCTTCCTGCCTGAGGGAGAACATCATATCGAGATCCGATTTTCGCCGCCCGGAAAAAGTGCCGGCATCCTCATCAGCCTGTCGGCAGCGGCGGGATATGCGGTATTTCTCGCGGCAGGCGCAATAAAGCGACTGCGGAATAAGAAAGTGCTGCGGAATAAAAAACTTCTGCGGAATAAAAAACTCCTGCAGGCAGATATGAAAGGAGAGGATATGAAATGAAACTGCCGAAAGAACTGACCGCCTACCTCATAAGCGGAGGCATCACCACCGGAGTCAACTATTTCCTGTACGCGGCGCTTTTATACCTGCATCTTCCCTGGCTGGCTGCCAACAGCGCTGCCTGGGCAGGCGCAGTGCTCACCGCGTATCTCCTGAACCGGCGCTGGGTATTCCATTCGGGAAATCATATAACAAAAGAACTGGCATCCTTTGTGGGAGCGCGCTTTCTCACACTGCTCGCGGAAAACGCCCTTCTCTGGCTGTCTATTGATATACTGGACGCCGCGCCGGTTCCCGCGAAGCTGTCTGTCAGCATTGTAACGGTTCTGGGGAATTACATTCTCTGTAAATATAGAATTTTTAAAAAGGAGGCAGCCTGTCATGAGTGATCACGTAGAAAACATAACGGGGAAAAAAACAGACAGGGACCTGATCAGCATCATCGTGCCCTGCTATAACGAAGAAAAAGCTCTGCCTGCATTTTACCGGGCAGCCGCAGACGCAGTAAAAGATATCCGCGGCGCGGACTGTGAATTCATTTTCGTGGACGACGGGAGCAGGGACAATACCCCTGAGATCCTGGAACATTTCTCCGCTATAGATCCCAGGTGCCGGTACCTCTCCTTTTCCCGCAATTTCGGAAAAGAAGCAGCCATGTACGCAGGTCTCCAGAACGCTTCCGGAGACTACTGCGTGTTCATGGACGCGGACCTCCAGCACCCGCCGGAACTGTTAAAAGAAATGTACCGCGTCTTAAAGACCGAGGACTATGACTGCTGCGCCGGTCTCCGGGAAGACCGCTCCGGCGAAAATCCCCTGCGCACCTTCCTGTCCCGCTCATTCTACCATATCATCGGAAGGGCGTGCCGTCTGGATATGGGGGACGGCAAAGGCGATTTCCGCATGATGAGCCGCGCGATGGCTGACTCCGTCCTGGAGCTGAAAGAATACAACCGGTACATGAAAGGGATTTTCTCCTTTGTCGGTTTTGAGACGAAATGGATCCCCTTCCACAACGCAGCGCGGACAGCAGGAGAGACGAAGTGGAGCCTGCGTTCCCTGTTCCGTTACGCCATGGACGGCATCCTCTCCTTCTCCACCGCGCCTTCAACGATCGCCGGCGCGGCGGGAATACTCCTGCTCTTTGCAGCGCTGGCCGCGGGGGTATCCTTCCTGATATCAGGACGGGGGCTGAGCGGGATACCATTGGTCATCTGCCTGATCCTCGCGCTCAACGGCGTGCAGATGCTCTTTCTCTCCATCCTCGGCCAGTATATGTCAAAAGAATACATGGAGAGCAAACGGCGGCCCATCTATATCGTAAAGAAAAAGGGCGGATTCTGAAATGGGATACTATTCCACTGCCAGGGGCTCTATGCTCCCCAGCACGATATCATCGATCTTTTCAAACCCGGAGAGTGTATAGGATTCCACGGTATTCCCCACAACCAGGTAGAATCTTTCTCCCGCGTACAGTCCGCGCGCATCGCCGCCATATGTCAGCTCCCTGGAGAACACTTTCCGGAATCCCTCTGCCGCGTCATAGGAAAAGACAGAATATACATCTCCGTTTCCGCCGTACGCGCGGAATCCGAATAAGTTTTTCTCCACGTCCGCAAAGACCGCTTTATAATCATACGCCGCATCCGTTCCGTACATATCTTCCATGACATAGACAGACGCCTCCGTGACATTCCCCGGGTCGGAAATATCGAACATGGACAGCTTGACTCCTTCCGTGGTCACGCCTTCCTCATCCACATCCATCCCGATCCCGAGCAGAAGCCCTTCGCCATAAGGATGCAGGTATTCCGAAAATCCCGGTATCTTCAGCTCCCCGATGATCTGCGGGGACGCCGGGTCCGAGAGGTCCACGGAGAACAGCGGATCTACCTGGCGGAATGTGACAAAATATCCGGTGTCTCCCATAAACCGCGCGGAATATACAGTCTCGCCCGGGGCCAGGTCACGGATCTCACCGGTGACCTGAAGCTCCCCGTCCAGCACATACAGCGCATTGCTGCTGTCGGGTTCCGCAGCAGAGGAGTCCCCGCTGATGGGCATCACGCCATTGTCCGATGTGATCGTAGTCACGAGCCTGAGGTACCCGTTGTATTCGTCAATGCAGAAGGAATCCTTCAGCATCCCGTCCACCTTTGCCTGAGCCGCGCCCTCCAGCTGCCCGTCATGGTAAGCCACTTTCCGTACCGCTGTCCTGGACATGCCCGTGTCATCCGTATCATAACAGGTTTCTGTCACGTAAATGTTTTCGCTGCTGACATAGCACAGCCCGGCGCTGCCGAACACTGCCTTGCTGTCTGTCTGCTCCTGCGGGTCCGCAAGGGAAAATGCCGTGATCACCGTATACTCGCTTCCCATCTCCTGCTCCGGCATAAAGATCCGGTCCGCTTCCAGAGTACCGCCCTGCACTGACGGCACATAAGCGCCCACATCAGACCGGGGCGACGCTGTATCCGGGTAAAAGCTGCTGATCACATAAGCGTATCCGTCCTTCACCCGCATCGTATTATACACGCCGCTCTGGGAAAATGTATTCAGCTTCACAGGGGCGGACGGATCACTGATATCATATACATCCGTACACGCAAATTCCCTGGAGCGCACCTCGATCCCGTCCTCCTGCGTAAATTTGCTCTGCGTGTAAAATACTGCCATCCGGCTGCCTTCCACATACAGCTCCCTGATATAGCTGTCGGGATCCACAGTTACCGCGGCGATCTCTTCCATCTCCTCCGATGCGATATCTACGATCTCCACCCGGTTCCCGCTCATGACATACAGGCGGCTTCCGTCCGTCTTCACTACGTCCGCCTCGCCGACGCTCTCTTCCCGGACATTGGTATCCGAATATCCTGACGTCCCGGTGCTGTCTGCCCCGGTGTACGCCGCCGCATTTTGCGCTGACCCGCTGTACATCGCCGCGCTGTCCGCTGAAGCGATCTCTCCGCCATCGGAAACAGTCCCGCCGCTGTACATCCTGGCCTGCTTTTTCGCCTGCTTTTCCTGATACTTCAGCTCCGCCTGGATGTAATCATAGATCTGGTCATAATCCGCGGCGGATGCGATCTTTGTTTCTGACTCTGTGCTTTCACCTTCCGCTGCCTCTCCGGCATTTCCTGTCTCTGACCCAATTTCCGCACCGGCACCGGAACTGCTGTCGTCTCCTCTTTGTCCGGTGAGCGCTGCCGTCACTCCCACCGCCAGGCAGAGACATGCCGCGGCAGCAATCCCTGCGTATTTCCTGCGGTATCTGGCTGTTTTTTCCTTTTTCTTTTTCAGCAGCATCTTTTCTATCTGCTCCGGCTCTAAAGAAGCCGGCACCTGCGTATCCTCCGTGAGCTCGCGCAGTTTGTCTTCCATGAGATCATTTCCCCCTGTGTTTGTTCTTTTATTTTCTTCCATAACTTGTCCACCTCCTGCGGCCTTATTTATGTACCTTTCTGGTCCATGTTCCTGGTTCACATTCCTGATCCACGTCTCTGATCCACATTCCTGATCCGTGTTCCTGATCTGCCTCCCTGATTCAGCTCAGGGCGCTCCGCATCTTCTCCAGCGCCCGGCTCTTGCGCGACCTCACGGTCGCTGCATTCCTGTCCAGCATCTGAGCGATCTCCTCGCTGCGGTATCCCCCGAACACGGAAAACGCCACGATCATCCGCTCTTCCTCGTCCAGCTCGCCGAACGCTCTGCGCACATCATGCCACTGGGCATAATCCGGCTCATGGGCATTCTCCCCGATCCGTTCGTGAGCTCCGCCTTCCGGCAGGGCCGCTTCCCTCCTTCCTCTGCGCAGCGTTTTCTTGCAGCAGTTATTCAGGATCGTAAACATCCAGCTCCTGAACGAATCCTCTTTCCGCAGGCCGGCCAGATTCTCATAGGCAGACAGCACTGCCTCGCTGACCGCGTCCTCTGCGTCCTGCGTGTGCCTTGTCATATACAGGGCAAATCTGTACAGATCCTTATAGATCCTCGCGTATAATTGAGAAAACGCCTTGATATCTCCCCGCTTCGCCCGCCGGATCAGATCCGGTTCCGGGCTGTTCTCATAATCGTACATCCGCGCTCCTCCTCTCCTTTATGTACCACAGACAAAACTGTCCGTCATTCCTCCCTTTCCGGGTCCGTTATCTATAAGAGTCATCCGGGCGGCGGATTGTTGCACAGATCGTGCTGTTTTTTTCCAAAATCTTCTCCTCCGGCCCCGGATGCCTCTTCTGCACACATTCTGCCTGAGATCCCGTATCCTGTCAACCGTATATAAACTCTGCCGCATGCGCTGCTATTACATCCGCTCCATACTTTGTGTATCGCGCTCGCCGCATCCCTGTATGTTACACCCGCCCCATATTCTGCGGCAGCCCTCTCAGAGCTGCCGCATCGTCTCAAACGTATTATACAGATCCAGCTGTCCGTATCCCCACTCCCGGTTCGGGTACTCCATCGTCCGGGGCCGCGACGCGCCGATGATGAGCAGGCTCTTTAACTGAAAGGAATCCACCCCCGGCACCTCCCGGATGTACACGAGCCACTCCAGCATCAGCGCCACCGCCCCGGCAGTGACAGCGGCCGCGGCACAGGACCCTGTGCGCGTGGAAAACCGCCCGCCCGGCACGGCTCCCGGGACGTTGACGCCGGGCGCGGCGATGTCCGGCCTCCGGCGCTGTGTCCGGGTATACCCCCTGCCGGAAGCCTGGGCCACTGCCCCGCTGCCCCCGTCATAATACGCCGCGACCACCGGGCTGTCTGTATTCGCCGGATTTGTCAGCGTATAATAAGGGTCTGACTCCAGGAAAAAGACCTCGCCCTCCAGGAATTCCGTCAGGGGGAGCCACATATGGAACCGACCGTCATTTACAGACAGCGGCTCCACCACGATCTTCCAGATCCCGGGCGCCGGGGCATTGAATCGGAAAAAGACCAGCTCCGATGTGCTCTTTTCCACCAGGAGCCGGTAATCTACCGTAACCTTTGTCCTCTCGAACAGGAAATCCAGCTCCGCGCTCTCCCCCACGCGGAACGGGATCCGGGACGTATTTTCGCCGGAGGGCGATAGGATCGAGATCGAGAGGATATTGGGAATCTCCGTCCACAGTTCCAGAGAGAATCCCGGAACCCCCTCTCCCACCCGCAGCTCGACGGTCTTCGTATCCTCTTCGTCTGTGATCTCATTGGAATAGTGATGGCGCTTATCCGCCTCGTTTCCCACGCCGACCACGGTGATCCGGTTTGCCCTTGTACTGTAGCCGTCGATGAGGAAGGGAAGGGGAAGCGTACCGATGTGCCCGCCCATACTGGACCCGACCGTGATGCACACGACCAGGGGAAGGCCCAGCGCGTCCGCCGTATCATTCAGGTATTTCAGCCCGAGCATAAGATCGGTCTCCTGATAACACACAGCGTCTCCCGGGATGAAGTAGTAATCCCGGAGATATTGTTTCGCCTGCTTCAGCTTCACCACCGCGATGCCTGCCTCCGGCGCGACCCCCAGGAACTGCTGCCCCGGATCTGCCGAGCCGGCGGCAAGGCTTGCCGCGTAGGTCCCATGTCCGGTCTCATCCACAGTCGGGACGATCTCGAGCGGATCTTCCGACTGCAGTGCTTCATTGATCCTCTCTTCCGTAAATTCACTGCCATAGGCAAACCCTTCCGGCGGCGTGCCGGTCTGCACCGTCTGATCCCAGACAGACAGGATCCTCGTGGTGCCGTCAATCCGGCGGAACACTTCGCTCGTATAGTCGATCCCGCTGTCCAGGAGCCCGATCAGCACTCCCTGCCCTTTCAGCTGAAGGGTCGGGTAATTCTGCACCGGCAGGATCCCCGCCTGGTTCAGCGTCTCCATAGCGAGCGGCGCATAGCATTTCGGTATGGAATTGTAAGAATATCTCGCGAGGCTGATCGGGTCCGCCAGATCCGACGGCAGATAAATACATTTGTAATCAAAGCCGGCGTCCTGTTCGCACCGTTCCTCCTTCAGCATACTGTCGAAAAAAGGCGTGCGCACATGATTCCCGATGAAGTCCCTGTAATCTTCAGACAGGATCTGTTCCCGGCATGCATCTGTATCAGGCATAGAGAAACTCCTGGAAAGACTTTATAACCATGATATGAATGTCTCCGCCGGAATATGCGGCGCGGTCCCCGGCGTAGTCCCGCCGGAAACCGGCTGTGTTACTGTCCTCACCTGACCGCTGTCGGTTAAAAAAGTATAAAATCCTGCCCGGTATGTTGAAGTCGCCGCTCAATAGGGTATAATGGTGATAAGCCAAAACGCCGGGAATCCCCGGTGCTGCACAGGTCCGGGACGGACGAAAGAAGAAGGGAGATTGATAACAATGAGAGATTTTTTTGAAGATCTTGGGAAACGCCTTGGAGAAACTGCGGAAACCGTCACCAGCAAAGCCGGAGACGCGATCGAGATCCAGCGGATCAAAGGACAGATCCGCGGGCTTGCAAGGGGAAATGCCGTAGATCTCATGGAACTGGGACGTACCATCTATGACAGGTATAAAGAAGGCGGCGAAGTCGAAGAATCCGCAAAGGCACTCTGCGATGCAATCAGGGACAGGGAAGCTGCCATCGAAGACTACGAGAAAAAGATCGCAAAGATCCGCGGAACTTCCGAATGTGCGCGCTGCGGCAGGATGGTTTCAAAAGAGATGTCTTACTGCCCTTACTGCGGTGAAAAGGTAACGGTCTGCGACGCGGATGCCGAGGAAGTCCGGGATGACGCTGACACCGCCGATGCCCCCGCTGACAGTACAGAAGAAAAAGATGCGGACACAGCGGAAACTACAGCTGAAAAAACAGAGGAAGCAGCTGAATAAATCAAGCTGCAACAAGGCCGGACAGTAAGATACAGGCAGGTGATCCTATGAAAAAACGCTGGTTTCTGTGCGGGACAGGAGTCCTGTTCACGGCAGATCAGATCTTAAAATCTTATACCGAACAGAATCTGGACAAAAACGAAGAAAGAGAGCTGGCAGGTCCCGTCGTGCTGCGGCGGGTCTCCAATACAGGCATGTGCCTGAACCTTCTCTCCGGCAGGCCGGAGACTGTGAGAGCCTTTTCCCTTGCCGCGGCAGGATTTGTCAGCATTCTCTATACGCTGGCTCTGTTCCGCAAAAAAGGCGCCTGGAAAAAAGCGGCTCTCTCCATGATGACAGCAGGTGCGTGGAGCAATACTTTTGACCGCTTTGCCAGGGGCCATGTCACAGACTATATTGGTTTTAAAACAGGCAGTAAAAAACTGTCCTCCATCACTTACAACCTGGCAGATTTCTTTCTCGCTGCCGGGGCTCTTCTCTTATCCGCGCTGTCGTTCACAGACAACGGAAAAGAATAAGTCCGATAAAAACATGCAAAAACCGCCTCAGCGGTATGATGCGCAGCTGATGCCCGGTATCACACCGGTCACAGTCACATCATGCCGAGGGCGGTTTTTACTTCCCGGATATTTCCTTTAAATACAATGCCGTCCATCCCGAGCGCCCTGCCCGCCCGGATATTCTCCTCCAGGTCATCGATGAAAAAGCATTCCTCCGGTTTCAGGGAAAACGTCTCGAACAAATAACGGTAGATCTGCGGGTCAGGCTTTGCCATCTTCAGCGGGGCTGAAAATACAGTCCCGCTGAATTTTCTGAGCATCTCGCAGCCTGAGGCCCACTCCGCGAAATATGTGGGCGCATTCGACAGCAGGTACACCGGCACATTCCTGCCGCAGAGTTCCTCGATCAGCTCCGCTGTATCCGGGATCGGGCTGACCAGCTCCGGCCAGCCGCGGAAAAAACTTCTCACGGTTTCTTCCAGGCGCGCAGGTACCGCGGACACTGTATGCTCCACATATTCCTCATACCCGACCGTGCCTTTATCAAGCTCCTGCCACCGGGCATAGACTACAGGCATCAGCAGGTCACAGTCCTTTGGAGACTGGCAGAACTGCTCCAGCATATATCTTCCGTCGAATCTGCCGATCACATTTCCGAAATCAAAGACTACATTTTTATATTTCATGGAATCATTCCTCTCATCACATATCTCATCCTCTGCACACTGTGCAGCCGGCTCTTGTTATAATAAGTTGATCCCGTTTTCCTTTGCCCTGGCAGCAATCTCGTCCGGCCAGAGGGAAGACTGCACCTCACCGATATGAGCCTTTCTCAGATAATACATACAGATACGCGACTGGCCGATCCCGCCACCGACTGTATAAGGCAGCTCTCCGTTCAGCAGGGATTTCTGGAACGGCAGCTCCGCGCGCTCTTCGCAGCCTGCGGCCTTAAGCTGGCTTTTCAGCGCATCCTCATCCACGCGGATCCCCATGGAAGACAGCTCCAGAGCCATATCCAGGACAGGATAATAGACGATGATATCCCCGTTTAATTCCCAGTCGTCATAGTCCGGCGCGCGTCCGTCATGCCTCTCCCCGGACGCCAGCACCTTTCCGATCTGGGATACAAAGACAGCGCCCTTCTCTTTCGCGATCCGGTTCTCGCGCTCCTTCGGCGTACATCCCGGGTACATGTCTTCCAGTTCCTGGGATGTAATGAAGAAGATATCGTCCGGAAGAAGCGGCTCGATATAATTATATCTCCTGGAAATATAATCTTCCGTATCTTTCAAAGCGCTGTATACCTTGCGCACAGTATACTGGAGCGTCTCCATATTGCGCTCCTCTTTTGAGATGACCTTCTCCCAGTCCCACTGGTCTACATAGATCGAATGGATGTTGTCCGTATCCTCATCCCTGCGGATCGCGCTCATATCTGTATAGAGCCCTTCTCCGGAATGGAACCCATAATTTTTCAGGGCGTATCTCTTCCATTTTGCAAGAGAATGTACGATCTCAGCCGGTGCTTCTTCCTGCTCCCTGATCCCAAAAGATACCGGGCGCTCCACACCGTTTAAGTTATCGTTCAGACCGGATTCCGGACGAACGAACAGCGGGGCTGACACGCGCGTCAGATGAAGCGCTTTGGCAAGCGCCCGCTCAAAATGATCTTTCACTTCTTTGATGGCAACCTCCGTCTCACGGATCGTAAGGGGAGAATGATAGCCTTCGGGTATTCTTAACTGTTCCATTGATAAAGGCTCCCTTCTGATTAGTTTGAAAAAAAATTTACATTTTATTCTAATATCCGAGCGCCCGGAAGTCAACCGGCAACATTCTGATCCTAAATTAACAGATAATTTAAATATTTTTATTAAAATAACTAAATTCAGTGTTGACACAATCAAATATGAGTGTTATTATAATGTCAACAAATAAAACTGAATGAACAATCAATCAAAAAAAAGTAATTAATTACTTTTATTTGAAAGAAAATTCACAGAAGTTTTATTCACCTGCCGGATATCGTGATTGGGAAACGGGTGAAGATATAAAGAAATATCATAATGACGAGAAAGTTATGAGAGAAGTAAAATTTATATCAGGAGAAGATCATCGGGGAACCAAAGTCCAGCAGGAATCTAAGCAAAGGAGGTACGGACCACCGGGAACATAAGTTAAATCTATCCGATCAATAAAGATAGAGAAAGGAAAAAGGAATATGATAGAAATATCAGGATGAAGATGGATGTTGATCAGAAAGCTGATTGGCATCCATTTTCATTGCGCCAAAAAGCTGCCGCAGTCTTTCTTTCCGATCCCGCCGGTG
This sequence comes from Candidatus Mediterraneibacter tabaqchaliae, assembly GCA_019120595.1. GTDB lineage: Bacteria > Bacillota > Clostridia > Lachnospirales > Lachnospiraceae > Mediterraneibacter > Mediterraneibacter tabaqchaliae. The sequence continues at coordinate 13,583 of DWUV01000011.1, forward strand.
TATCTTTTACGTGTTTCTTTCCGATCCCATCGTCTTGCCAAGGAATGGAAAAATTGATAAAATGGTCAGGAAAACGGCGGGTACGTCCCGCACCGCACCGGGAGGGCGCTATGGCAAAAACGAGCAACCAAAAGGCAAAAATCCTCTATCTGATGCGTCTCTTCCAGGAAGAGACAGACGAAGAGCACCCGCTCTCCCGCAGAGCCCTCGAAGAACGGCTGGCGGATATCGGGATACATGCAGAGAGAAAGAGCCTTTATAATGATATTGAAACGCTGAAAACTTTCGGCATGGATATCGAATACAGGAAGGAACAGCCCGAAGGGTATTATCTGGCAGGAAGGGAATTTGAACTCGCGGAGCTCAAGCTCCTGGTAGACGCAGTCCAGTCGTCCCGCTTCATCACCCAGAAAAAATCGGACAGTCTTATCAAAAAGATCGAAAAGCTGACAGACCGGCATGAAGCGCGCCAGCTCCAGAGGCAGGTCGTGGTGGCTGACCGCATCAAGGCGATGAACGAAAGCATTTACTATAATGTAGATAAGCTGCACGCTGCCATTACCGGGAACCGGCAGATCGTTTTCCGGTATTTTGAGTGGACTGTCTCTAAGGAGATCCGGCTGAAAAAAGGCGGGGAAAACTACAGGGTAAGCCCCTGGGCGCTGACCTGGGACAATGAAAATTATTACCTGATCGGATATGATATGGATGCGGGTATCCTGAAGCATTTCCGGGTGGACCGGATGCTGCATATCGGGATCCTCGATATTGAGCGGGAGGGCAGGGAAGAGTTCAGCCGCTTTGACCTGGCGCGCTATACGCGGCAGACCTTCGGGATGTTCGGCGGGAATGAACAGATGGTCCGGCTCCGTTTTCATAATAAATATGTAGGCGTCGTGATCGACCGGTTCGGAAAAAACGTGCCGCTCCGCCCGGACGGAGACGACCACTTCATCGCGCGGGTCAATGTGGCAGTCAGCGAGCAGTTCTACGGATGGCTGACCGGGCTGGGACGGGACGCGCAGATCCTTTCGCCGGAAGCGGTGGTAAAGGAATACAGGGATCTTCTTAAGGATCTGGGGGAGATGTACGAAAAATAAATAAAGGGTAAGGGTGAGTATCATGAACATGAATGAAATCTACGAAACAATACAAGGGATCAGCCTCTCCGATATCAGCGCCGCTCTGTCCAGGCTGGACGAGAGTGGGCACGCATTGACGCAGACAGAACTGATCTGGCTTGCTGCGGCAGCCGCGGCCGGACTGCTGCTCTGTCTCTTCGGTCTGAAGATCATACGGTTCTGGGCAGCGGTGCTGGGGCTTGGGGCAGGATTTTTTGTCGGTTTTGCCGCAGGGGAAGCAGCAGGGGCAGGCGCAGCCGTCTGTGTGGGCGCCGGGCTCGCCGCGGGGATCCTGCTGGCAGTCCTGGGATCCGTTTTATACAGAGTCGGCATCTTTGTGACCGTGTTCCTCTCTGTCAGCCTGTTCTGCTTCCATCTGGCCAATCCTGAGAACTGGATCCTCGCAGGCATCTGTCAGGCGATCGGGCTCATCGCCGCGATCCTTGCCATGAAATTCCTGGAGATCATCACCATACTGGCAACCGTTCTCCTGGGCGCAGTCACTGCGGGACCGGCAGTAAGCTATCTCCTGCCTGATACCGGCATGGACAGCCTGATCCGCATCGCACTGTGCGCGGTATTCGGAGCTCTCGGCGTACTGGTACAGCTCCTGCTCCTGTCAAAGAAGCGCAAAAAGCAAAGCCTGAAGCGCGCGGCGCAGATCCGTCAGGAAGCATCCACTGCAAACGAGGTCGAGCGGGCAAGGGCAGTCATGGATGACCTTGACGAAAACGGCAGCGGCACAGATGACGGAAGCGGTCTGGAAACGGTCAGCCTGGACGACATAGAGGATATCGACGACCTGGATGAAGAGCTGGAGGATCTCTAAATAAAAAATCAGCAGGAGCAAAGTAAAGTCCGTTTTATGACACACCCACTCTGGTATGATACTTTCAGAGCAAAAAAAATCATACAAGAGAAGGGTGTGTTTTATTATGTATATCAGAAAATCTTTCCTCGGAGCACTTACAGCGGCGGCGGGAATGGCAGCGCTCGCTGTATTGACGGTGCTTTTCTGTTTTACGGAGACAGAGCTGCCGACCATCGTATATGCGGCGGCATGGGCCGGATGCCTCTATGCGATGCTGCGCGGGGCTTCCCGGATATATCGGTAAAAACGCTGTCCGAACAGCGGCAGCCCCCTGGGAACCTGCGGAGATGAAAAGTCCGTGTCCTTCTGTTGTCATCCGCAGGCGGAATGATGTATAATAGTGGTGGAATCGACAGACAATCCTATCAGGTGGATACACCGGAAAAGAGGTCATGTATATGAAGATCGATATGCATTGCCATGTGAAGGAAGGCTCGATCGACAGCAAGGTGGGCCTGGACGAATATATCACGATATTGAAACAGCATGGGTTTCAGGGAATGGTCATCACGGACCATGATACGTACAATGGCTACCGCTATTGGAAAGAAAACATCAAAGGGAAGAAGCATACGGATTTTGTCGTGCTCAAAGGCATCGAATACGACACCAGGGACGCGGGACATATCCTTGTGATCATGCCTGAGGGCGTGAAGATGCGGGTGCTGGAAATGCGCGGGATGCCGCTCGCCGTACTGATCGACCTGGTGCACCGCAACGGCGGCGTGCTCGGGCCTGCGCACCCGTGCGGTGAAAAGTATATGAGCTTCACCAATGCGCGGAAGTTTTACCAGTCTCCTGAGATCGTAAAGCGGTTTGACTTTGTGGAGGCATTCAACAGCTGTGAGTCCGTGCAGTCCAATGCGGCCGCGGAGAAGCTGGCGAAAAAATACGGGAAGGTCATGACCGGGGGCAGCGATTCCCACAAGCCCGGATGCGTGGGGCGGGGATATACGATCCTGCCGGAGCCGGTCACATGCGAGACGGAACTCATCTCCCTGATCCACAAAAAGACCGTCTTCAAGGCAGGCGGTACTCTCTACGAGAAGACGACAAAAGAGCGGATCGGCAAGATCAACAAGCTCCTCGTGTACTCCTTCTGGGTATACAATAAGAGCGGGGAACTCGTAAAACGTCGGGGAAGAAATAAAAAAATGGTGGAAGAGCATCCGTTCGACCCCATTGACCCGATCGAGCTGTATTACCATTCATAGCAATAAAAAATAGACGGTGCTGCCGTCTATTTTTTATTGAGCTCATAAAGCGTCTGTCCGCCTTCCCGGATCTCCCGGATCATTTTCTGCCGGATCATATACGGCAGGATGGAATCAAGGAATTTCCCGGGATCTGTCACACCGATCTGCTCGCTGCTGAACGGCTGGCGCGCTGTCAGCGTGCTCACCACAGGCTCCAGGTCCTTTCTGGACATGGGCCCTTTTTTCAATGCCTTTTTGATCTTTGAGATGCCTTTTGCGCTCAGCATATTGGAGAGATCCTGCTGCTGGCGGACGCTGCGCCATAATCCCCACCCGTAGATGACCGCTGTGGCAAGGGCAAAAAGAAGGATATACGGAATATAGTGAAGCATTATTTTCTCTTCTCCCCCTTCCAGCAGATCAGATGATTATCATGAAGGATCTCCAGAAATTTGATCAGCCTTGACAGAGACTTTTCCATTTTCGGGAATTTCGCGTCAAGCTCTTTGGAAAGCTGATGCACATCTTTCTCATCGTCAATGATGAGCCATACGAAACTTCCCAGCTCGTCCATCTTGATATCGCTGACCCTTGGGCGGTGGAAAAACTTTTGGGCGATACGGTGGTAGAATCCCTTCCACTCGATAAACACAGTCACCCGGCCGTTTTCCGCTGTCTCGTACTCCACATCCGGATTTTTTACCGGAATGTAATCCAGATAATTTTTTGAATTTTTCTTGCTCATAGTTTGAGGTTTCCTCTCATTTACTGCACAAATAACTAACTGTACAAATAACCTGTTTCAATAAACCGTTCCCGCAGACTGCTTCCGCGGGACGCCATGATCTGGCTAAAAAGCATCATAACACAGAAAGAAACAGCCCGCAAGATGCAGGCTGTTCCTTCTCCGGCTGCGGTCCTGCCGCATGCCGGTGACCATTCAATGATCTCCTGATTATTTTGCTTTCTTCATGCACTTTCTGAACAGGTATGCCAGAAGCAGTACGAAGACGATCAGGCTTACAAACTGCGGAGTAGTGAAACCGAATCTTTCGCTCAGATTGATCACGGAATCCACTTTCGCAACCGCGAGCACTGCAAGCACAATACCCATGATACCTTCTCCGGCGATCAGACCTGATGTGAAAAGCACACCGCGGTCTGCACGCTCTTTCTTCTCTGCGTCCGTACCTTTGATCTTCTCAACGATGTAACGGACGATACCGCCTGCCATGATACCGGCGCTTAAGCTGAACGGCAGGTACATACCAACTGCGAACGGCATTACCGGAACCTTCAGGATCTCGGCAACGATCGCGATAAATACGCCGATGAAGATCAGCGCCCACGGAAGCTCAGCATTCATGATACCCTCGACGAGCATCTTCATCATCGTAGCCTGTGCTGCCGGAAGCTCTGTACTTCCGTATCCCCATGCCTCATTGAGCAGGTAAAGCACGAAGCCAACTGCCGCTGCGGATACAACAACACCGATCATCTCGCCGATCTGCTGTTTCTTCGGAGTCGCTCCGACAATGAAACCAGTCTTCAGGTCCTGGGAAGTATCGCCTGCGATCGCTGCGATGACACAGATCACGCCGCCGATCGCGATCGCGCCGACCATGCCTGTCGTACCGTCTGTTCCCGTAACTTTCAGGAGCAGTGTGGCAATGATCAGTGTGGCGATCGCCATACCGGATACCGGGTTATTGGAAGATCCGATCAGGCCGACCATACGTGAGGATACGGATGCAAAGAAGAATCCGAAGATCACGATGATCAGAGAGCCCACCGGGTTCACCGGGAATGTCGGGATCAGCCAGATCAGGATTACGATCGCCAGGATGATCACGAGAAGGACCGGCATCGGAAGATCCTGCTGTGTACGCACTGCATTCTTCTGCGCGTGCTTCTTGCTCAGGCTCGACATTGCCTGCTTAAATGTGCGGACGATCAGCGGGAATGTCTTGATCAGGCTGATCATACCGCCGGCTGCAACGGCGCCTGCGCCGATATATTTAATATAATTGGTCCACAGTTCGGACGGCCCGCCTTTTGCAAGCAACGCTGAGATGGACTCTGTCCCAGGATAGATCGTCGCGTCACCGCCGAACAGCGCGATCGCCGGCATGAGCACGAACCAGCTCAGAGTACCGCCGGCCAGCATGTAGCTGGAGATCTTCGGTCCGCAGATGAATCCCACACCTGCCAGTGACGGGAGTACCTGGATACCGATCTGGGATCCTGCGTAGCTCTTAAACGCATATCCGATCTCACTCGGGAATAATTTCAATCCGTCTGCAACAAATTTGTATAATGCCGCAATGCCGAGACCTGTAAATACAGAACCTGCTTTGCTTCCGCCTTCCTCTCCTGCAAGAAGGACTTCTGCACAGGCAGTTCCTTCCGGGAACGGAAGTGTTCCGTGCTCCTCAACGATCAGCGCCTGACGGAGCGGCACCATAAAGCAGACTCCGAG
>DWUV01000114.1 GCA_019120595.1 Candidatus Mediterraneibacter tabaqchaliae
AGCGGTGATTTCACGATATTTCCTGCCGGGAGCGCATCTTCCGCTGCAGCTCCGCCTGCCGTCGCTGCCGCCGGAGTCTCCGCCGGTGCTGTCCCTGCCGGAGCAGGTGCGGGCGCCGCCGGAACAGGAGCCGCCGGGATAACTGCCGGAGCTGCCCCCGGTATGCCAGATGCTGCCACAGCCACCGGCGTTGGAGCAGCGACCGGTACGATCCTGTCACATGTTTTTTTCAGTGAAAGCTTTACACCATCTTCCTCATATTTAAATTCCGTAAGATCTGACTCTGAAACAGCTTTGACCAGTTCTAATACCTGTTCTACTTTCATCCCGTACACCTTACCCTTCATATTTCTTTAACAACAGTGTCGCATTGTGTCCGCCGAACCCGAGGGAGTTCGTGAGCACATAGTTCACATCCTTCTCCACCGGCGCCCCGACCGCATAATTCAGATCACACTCCGGATCCACATTCTCCGTGCCCATTGTCTGATGGATGAAACCATCCTGGATGCTCTTCGCGCAGACAACGAACTCCACGCCGCCTGCTGCCCCGAGCAGATGTCCGATCATGGATTTCGTAGAATTCACGACCACGTCTTTCGCCGCATCGCCGAGAGCAAGTTTGATCGCTTTTGTCTCGAACAAGTCATTGTGGTGCGTGCTCGTCCCGTGGGCATTGATATAGTCAATCTGCTCCGGCTGGACGCCTGCTTCCTGCATTGCCAGTTTCATCGCCATTCCCGCGCCTTCTCCGTCTTCCGCCGGGGAAGTGATATGGTAAGCATCTGCCGTCGCACCGTATCCCACCAGCTCTGCGTAGATCTTTGCCCCTCTTGCCTGCGCGTGCTCCAGTTCCTCCAGGACTACGATGCCTGAGCCCTCGCCAAGGACGAATCCGTCCCTGTCCCTGTCAAACGGACGGGATGCATGCTCCGGATCATTTGTCGTGGACAGCGCAGTCAGAGCGGTAAATCCTGCGATACCTGTGGGGCATACAGAAGCCTCCGTGCCTCCTGCCACCATCACGTCCGCGTCACCGTACTGGATCGCACGGAACGCATCTCCGATGCAGTGCGTACCCGAAGCACAGGCTGTCACTACATTCGTACATTTTCCTTTCAGCCCGAGCTGGATCGAAATATTTCCTGCCGCCATATTCGAGATCATCAGCGGGACCATCAACGGGTTCACCTTGTTCGGCCCCTTTGTCAGGATCTTCTCATAGTTCGTCTCCACACACTGCAGGCTTCCGATCCCGGAGCCAACAATCACGCCCACACGGAACGGATCTTCCTTCTCCATATCAAGCCCGGCATCCTCAAAAGCCTCCTTCGCCGCAGCGACCGCATACTGTGAGAACGGCTCCATCCTCTTCGCCGCCTTAAAGTCCATGCGCTCCTTCGCCACAAAATCCTTCACCTCAGCCGCGATCTGCACCTTAAACTCAGACGCGTCAAACTTCGTGATCGGTCCGATCCCGACCCTGCCTTCCTTAATCCCGGTCCAGAACTCATCCACCGTATTCCCGATCGGCGTCACAGCTCCAAGCCCGGTAACAACAACTCTTCTTTTCATCTTATTAAAACCAACCCTTTCCAAAGCCTCTGCCTAACTTGCACAACGTTGGGGAGGAAGCACCGCGACCTCCCCAACCCCTCTCCCGGTAAGATCGAGCTCCCTTTTTGGGCCCGCGCAGCCGGGACGGTCTGCGTTGTCACTAAGGACCGTAGAGGAACGCCGGCACTTAGGCTGCGTCCTTTGCAGCCTTAGTACCGCTGCGTTCCGGCCCGAGCGAGAGCGCGTCCGCAGGGACAACACAGACCGTCCCGGCGGAAACCACCCAAAAAAGCCCTATCAATCTTACATGGCCATTCCGCCGTCTACATTGAGTACCTGCCCGGTGATGTACCGCGCCTCATCCGACGCAAGGAATGCCACCGCGTTTGCGATATCCTCCGGTTCTCCGAATCTCCCCAGCGGGATCTGTGCGACCGCGTCTTCTTTTACCTTATCGGACAGCACTTCCGTCATCTCTGTATTGATAAATCCGGGTGCCACGGCGTTGACTGTGATCCCGCGGCCTGCCAGTTCCCTTGCCGCTGACTTTGTCAGCCCGATCACGCCTGCCTTTGACGCAGAGTAGTTTGCCTGTCCTGCATTCCCAAGGACGCCTGACACAGACGCCATATTGATGATGCGTCCGCCTCTCTGCTTGATCATCTGCCTTGCCACAAAGCGGATGCAGTTGAATGTCCCTTTCAGGTTCGTATCCAGCACTGCATCGTAATCTTCCTCAGACATCTTCATCAGAAGGCAGTCCCTTGTGATCCCTGCATTATTTACCAGGATATCGACGCTTCCGAAGGTGGAGATGATCTCCTTGAACATCTCTTCGCATGCAGCGAAATCAGAGACATTGCACTGACGGATCTCAGCCTTCCCTCCGGCCGTTTCGATCTCTTTCTTCACTTCCTCAGCGCGCTCTTTTGAACCGTTGTAATTAACGATCACCGTCGCGCCCTCTCCTGCCAGCTTCAGCGCCGCCGCGCGCCCGATCCCGCGGGAAGCGCCTGTGACTACTGCTACTTTTCCATTTAACATAATTCACTTACCACCTTATCTACATCTTCCCATGTGCCGACATTGTAAACTTTGACATCACGGCTGATCTTTCTCATAAATCCTGCCAGCGTCCTTCCCGGCCCGATCTCCACGAATGTATCCACGCCGTCTGCGATCATGTTCTCCACGCTCTGCTGCCAGCGCACAGAGGATGCGACCTGCTCTGCGAGAAGCTTCTTTGTCTCGCTGATGTCTCTCACATACTCTGCCGTCACATTTGTCACATACGGGATCTCCAGGGGAGAGAGCTCCACATTCTCCAGGACTCTTCCCAGTTCCTCGCCTGCTTCTTTCAGCATCGGGGAGTGGAAGGGGCCGCTCACATTGAGAGGCATCACTCTCTTAGCGCCTGCTTCCTTAAGCGCTTCCGATGCTTTCTCCACGCTCTCCTTCCAGCCGGTGATCACGATCTGCCCCGGGCAGTTATAGTTTGCGATGGTCACGCCGTCGATCTCGTCCACAACCTTCTCGATCGCCTCTCCTGTCATGCCCAGCACTGCCGCCATAGAGCCTTTGCCCCCGGGCACTGCGTTCTGCATGAGGATGCCGCGCTTTCTCACTGTGGTGATCGCATCCTCAGTCGTCATCCCACCCGCAGATGCGATGGCACAGTACTCGCCCAGGCTTAATCCTGCTGTCACGTCTGCCTTCAGTCCGCGCTCTCTCAGTACATGTTCCATTGCCAGACATACTGTCACAAGCGCTGCCTGTGTGTACTCTGTCTGGTCCAGCTTGTCATTTTCTTCAAAGCACAATGCTTTCATATCTATATCCAGCAGCTCCGTCGCCTTATCGATGACTTCCCTTGCTGTTTCACTCTGTTCATAAAAATCTTTGCCCATCCCGGCTTTCTGCGCTCCCTGTCCCGGGAACATAAATGCGATCTTACTCATAGAATCCTTTTCCTCCGATCAGGTCGTCCGTCTCCTTCACCAGCTTCTGGATCAGGTCATGGCATGACATCTTCTCTTTGACCATACCTGCGATCTGTCCTGCCATCACACTTCCGGTCTTTACATCTCCCTCTACGACAGCTTTTCTCAATCCGCCGAGAGTGAGCAGCTCCAGCTCCTCAAAGGAAGCTCCTTCCTGCTCTTTCTGTAAGTATTCTTTGGTCATCTGATTCCGCAGCGCCCTCACCGGATGTCCCGTGGAACGTCCTGTCACCCTGGAATCAATGTCCCTTGCCTTGATGATCATATCCTTATAATTTTCATGAACCTGAGATTCATTCGTAACCACAAAGTGAGTTCCCATCTGCACGCCCTGCGCGCCCAGCATGAAGGCTGCCGCGATCCCTCTTCCGTCGGCGATCCCTCCTGCCGCGATGACCGGGATGCTCACTGCATCCACAACCTGCGGTACAAGTACCATAGTCGTGTTCTCACCGATGTGTCCGCCTGCCTCGGTGCCCTCTGCCACCAGCGCGTCCGCGCCGCATCTCTCCATACGCTTAGCCAGCGCAACGGATGCGATGACCGGAATCACCTTGACTCCTGCTTCCTTCCACATCTTCATGTATTTTTCCGGGGATCCGGCTCCGGTCGTAACGACTTTCACGCCTTCCTCCACGATCACTTTTGCCACATCGTCCGCATACGGACTCATGAGCATGATATTTACCCCAAACGGTTTGTCAGTAAGCTTCTTTGCTTCCCTGATCTGATCACGCACCCAGTCAGCCGGCGCACTCGCTGCACCGATCAGCCCGAGGCCGCCGGCTTCGGATACGGCGGCTGCGAGATGATACTCAGCAACCCAGGCCATTCCTCCCTGAATGATCGGATATTCGATTCCTAATAATTCGGTTACTTTTGTCTTCATACTCTACAACCTTTCTTTCTCTAAAAATCTAACTCAGTCTTATTTGTGTGCTTCCAGATATTTCACGACATCGCCGATCGTTGCGATCTGCTCCAGATCCTCAGACGGGATCTCCACCTCAAACTCTTCCTCAAATGCCATTACCATTTCAAACAGATCCAGGGAATCAGCGCCCAGGTCATCTTTGAAGCTTGTCTCCTCTGTAAGCTCTGCTGCGTCAGCGTTCAGTGATTCTGCTACGATTTCTTTGATCTTCTCTAACATGGTTCTCTTTTCCTTTCTTTGTTAAAAAATATATGTGTAATCCGGCGCTGCCGGGAATTACCTTCAAATCTGCCGGACCGTCCCGAAGGCCGCCCCTTTTTCTGCTACCATTCAAACAGGCATGCCGCCCACGTAAGCCCTGCCCCAAATCCTGAGAGCATGACCTTCTCACCTCTTTTGAGCACATCCTTCCGGTTCAGCTCATCCAGCAGGATCGGCACAGTCGCCGCCGAAGTGTTGGCATATTCTTCCAGGTTCATGGGGAATTTTGAAATATCTGTCTTCAGCCGCTTTGCCACTGCCTCGATGATCCTCCGGTTCGCCTGATGGAGTACAAAATGATCGACCTCATCCAGCCTCATTCCCGCCTGATCCAGCACTTCTTCTATGATCTCCGGCACCTTGCGGACCGCGAACTTAAACACCGCCTGCCCGTCCATATGGATATAGGACTCACTGTCATTTTCTTTATCCCAGTCTTTCCGGTGTCTGCTGAGCTCTGTAAGGGCCGGACCTTTCACTCCGTCAGAATGCGCCGCCATACGGACCGGCATTCCCTCTTCTGCCCGCAGGATCACAGCGCCTGCTCCGTCTCCGAAAAGGATGCAGGTACCACGGTCTGTCCAGTCCACCAGGTTGCTCATGCTGTCCGCGCCGATGACCATGACCGTCTGATAGATACCTGCGCTTATGTATGCCTGTGCCGTATTAAACGCAAGTACAAATCCCGTACAGGCAGCGTTCATATCATACCCCGCAGCATGGACGGCACCGATCGTTTTCTGCACTTCGCACGCCGCACAGGGGAACACCGTCTCAGAAGAGGACGTCGCGAGAATGATCAGCTCGATCTCCGCCGGATCGATCCCGCTCTGCTCAACCGCCCTCAGGGCAGCCTGACCCGCCATATAAGAAGTCGTCTCCTCCTCAATGATGTGTCTCTTTCCTATCCCGGTCCTCTCCCGTATCCACTCATCGCTTGTGTCCACGATCTTCGCAAGATCATGATTGTCCATCACACGGTGCGGAGCGTAAGAACCGGTTCCGCATATTTTTCCTACCATCATCGTTCTCCAAATCCGCCAAAATTACTTTGGCTTTTAAATACTTTGACTTCCAAAGTATATCACACTGTATCTATTTGTCAATATAATTTCTTAATAAGTTTGTAACATTTTTCGTCATCCACTTTTTCTGATCTCCCTGCCCTTCTATAATTATAAAGTAAATTAAAAAAGCACCTGATCCCTTTCGAAGATCAAGTGCTCTCTGCAATGCCGCAGGCCGGGGTCGAACCGGCACGGGTATCACTACCCACGGGATTTTAAGTCCCGGGCGTCTGCCAATTCCGCCACTGCGGCTGATATAAAATTGTACTCCCCCATCTTCCGATGGGGGAAACGACCCAGAAGAGACTCGAACTCTCGACCTCCGCCGTGACAGGGCGGCGCTCTAACCAACTGAGCCACTGGGCCATAATGGACCTTCGGGGACTCGAACCCAGGACCGACCGGTTATGAGCCGGTTGCTCTAACCAACTGAGCTAAAGGTCCAAACTAATCTTTGCTCCCAAAGGAACAAAGCCGATGATCGGACTCGAACCGATAACCTGCTGATTACAAATCAGCTGCTCTGCCAATTGAGCCACATCGGCATATCTTGGGCAGCTGATCTGTAATCAGCCGCTCTGCCTGCGATTGACGCGGTCAATCTTATTGAATTGAGCCACATCGGCACTACACACTCCAATGACCCCGACGGGAATCGAACCCGTGTTACCGCCGTGAAAGGGCGATGTCTTAACCGCTTGACCACGGGGCCATATAATTTCCGTTGAGAGAAACCGCTCAACGGCAACCTATATACTATCATAAACGCCCTGCTTTTGCAAGCACTATTTTCGCTGCGCACAGTTGTTATTTGCCCGTTTTTTCTTTATAATAGGGGCAGATATCATCATTTTCTGCCATTGAGACATCCATGGGCAGAAAAAAATCACAGCATAACACATTGACATTACAGGAAGGAGCAACTGATCATGGGAAGAGGCAGCGGTTCACACGGCGGAGGAGGACATTCCGGAGGGCAGTCTTTTGGCGGGCGCTCCGGCGGCGGATTCAGCGGCGGAGGTCCGGGCGGTCCCGGCCCCGGCGGGCCTCACTTCGGCGGACCGCATTTCGGCGCGCCCCGCGGCAGGTGGGGCGGTCCGGTATTCCACTGGGGTTTCCCCGGCTGGGGCGGCCCCGGCAGAAGAGGCGGGACCGGCTGCTTTTCTCTCATAGTCCTGCTTATTGTCGTCATAGGGCTCTTTAACCAGCTTCAGCCCGGCGGCAATTCATCCCAGGACACGGAAATCGCGGTATCACGCACTGAGCGCACACCGATCTCCGGAACTATTTCCTATGCGGACTGGTATCTTGATGAGCTCGGGTTTATCGATCATGACACTGATCTGACAGACGGGCTGAAATATTTTTATTCCCAGACAGGGATCCAGCCTTATGTCGTACTCCTGCAGTATGATCCTTCTGTGTGGACTGACGGTAAATGGAATGAGGCTGCGGCTGAAGAATATCTTGCACAGATATACAATGAAACATTCTCAGATAACGGGCATTTGATCTTTGCATATTTTGCGTGTGAAAATGATTCGGAAGATATGGACGGGACATTTTATCTATACTACGGTTCCGCGGCATACTCCATTATGGATGCCGAGGCTGAAACCATATTCTGGAGCTATTTTGACATGAATTACAATAACCTGGACCTGAGCATCGCAGAATTCATGGGCCAGACTTTCCGCCAAACTGCTGATAATATCATGCACATCAGCACCGACGGGAACAATAACAATACTTTTGTGGCGATCTCGGCAGTCTTTGCTGTGCTCTGCGTCATGGTGATCATTGCAGGTGTCATGGTTTTTATAAAAATGAATCGGAAAGAAGAGCTTTAGGCAGCAGGCTTCCGTCCTTCTTTTTCTGAGCGAAACTCCCGCCGCGTGCCCTCAGGGGCTGAGACGGGAGTTTCTGTTTCCTGTGGACCGGTCACGTCCTGTGCCTGATGATGTGTGTGATTTCACAGCAATGTAATATATTTCCTCATCCACTATACAATCTCAATATCATCGTCGTGCAGCATGAAAAACGCCGCCGCAAAGATCAGCCCCGCATACCATTCCGGCACATCATTTTCCATGGACATTTCCTTCTGAATGGACATCATATGTCTGATCTCGCCTGTTTTCCTGTCATTTAATAAAATCTCAAATGTCCGTTTCCGCGTCTGGCGGACAGACAGCCTGCCGCAGCCGGTCATGATCTCTATTTTCTCCGCCATCGCCGGACGCCAGTATGCTTCCTGTCTGCCATCCGCATTCGACTGATACCGCACCGCGCAGTGAAGCGTTTCCATACCTTCCCCGCTGATCCGTATTGCTCCATCGCTATGCGTGACTGTATATTCCCTATCCTGATCCGGGCAGATCACGGTCAGTTCGTTTCCTGCGGACAGTTTTTTCCGGATGATGCTGATCAGCTGATCGTCTTCGTTATAGATTTTGTACTTATTGATCTCATATTTTATATGAAGCCTCATTTTCATCAACCTCCGATCAAAGATACCGCCGTATTGGCCGCTCCTGCCAGAAGCATGACCCAGATCGGGTTCATCCGGCATTTCTTGAGCAATACAATGCATCCGGCAAAAATAACTGCCATAAGCCAGTTCGTATCCGCCAGGACGATTTCCATACTGCTGCCCCAGAAGGCTGTGATCAGGACAGAGATCCCAGCCGACGCGATCATCGCCACAACCGCCGGCCGGAGTGAATTTAAGACGCCCTGGAGCAGTTCCATCTTCCGATATTTGAGATACAGCCTGGCGATCAGCATTACGATAACACAGGAAGGCAGGATACATCCCGCAGTCGCCACTATCGCCCCCGGGATCCCGGCGATCTTGATCCCCACGAATGTGGCAGAATTGACAGCGATCGGGCCCGGCGTCATCTGTGATATCGTGATCAGATCCGTAAATTCCGTCATGCTCAGCCACCCGTGTTCCGCAACGACCTGCCCCTGGATCAGCGGCATCGCCGCATATCCGCCGCCGAAGCCGAACAGCCCGATCCGGAGAAAACTCCAGAATAATTCCAGATAGATCATGCCCGCCCCTCCCTTCTCTTCTTCACGAGCGTCCTCACTGCGCCGAACGCGCCGCAGGCAAGGACGATATAGATCACATTAACGCCCAGGATACATGCCGCAATAAACGAAAGGGCCATGATCAGGATCGAGATCCGATTTTTCCCGTGTATGATCCCTTCCGCCATCTCAAAGACGACCGCCGCGATCACCGCTCCGACGCCTGCCTGCATCCCTTCGAGCATACTGCTTACGATCGCATTACTGCGGAAAGCGCTGTAGCAGACCGAGATGACCGAGATGATCGCAAACGGCGGGATGATCGTGGCGATGATCGCAGTCAGTGCCCCCGCGATCCCTGCCAGCTTATATCCGACGACGATCGCCCCGTTGACTGCGATCGCCCCCGGAGCGGACTGCGCGATCGCCACCAGGTCCAGCATCTCATCCTCTTCGATCCAGCGGTACTCGTCCACAAACTTCTTTTTCATCAGAGTCACGATCACATAGCCCCCGCCGAAGGTAAATGCGCTGAGATACAAAGTCGATATGAATATTTTCAGCAGGACGTTTTTCTTATTTTCCATTGTGCTTCCCTCCTTCTGTACCAAGTATATTTCCTCTTGATTTATAACGGAAATACTATTAATCTATTATTTAGATAGCTATTTTCTTATATAGGAGGGATCGTAAAATGACTCTGCGCCATATGAAGATCTTCGAAGCTGTATTCCGCCACAGCAATATTACGAAGGCAGCGGAAGAACTGCATCTCGCACAGCCTTCTGTCAGCGTCGCTGTGAGAGAACTGGAAGAATATTATGGGATCTGTTTGTTTGAACGGCTGGGAAGACGGATCGTTCCCACGGAACTGGGAAAAGAATTCTACGGATATGCGCTTCACATTGTGTCATTGTTCGATGAAATGGAACAGAAAATACGGAACTGGGATGCGCTGGGCGTGATCCGGATCGGCGCCAGCATCACCATCGGCACTCACATCCTTCCGCCCCTTCTGAAGCAGTACCAGGCGCTTTACCCTGAGCTTCGCACAGAAGTCACGATCGGAAAATCAGCGGTGATCGAACAGCATATCCTGGAAAATAAGATCGATATCGGGCTCATTGAGAATCAGTCCGAGCATCCGGACATCAATGTCCTGCCTTTCATGGAGGACTATATGCAGGCCATCGTCGCGCCGGACCATCCCCTTGCGAAATACAGCCAGGTTACATTAGAACAGCTCGCACAGTATCCCTTCCTTATGCGGGAGAAGGGAAGCGCAGGGCGCGAGATCCTGGACGCATGCTTCGCCCTGGAACAGATCACCGTGCATCCGCTCTGGGAGAGCGCCAGCACCCAGGCGATCGTCCGGGGCGTTGCAGAAGGGCTGGGAGTTGCTGTCCTGCCCTGCCTTCTGGTCAGGAAAAACATTGAGGAACATACCGTAAAGATGATCCCGTTTCCTCAGCCTCTGACAAGAAAACTGAATCTCATCTGGCACAGGAGCAAGTACCTGACAGACAATATGAACGCATTCATAGAACTGTGCAAAAAATCCGGCAGTGAGTGGTAAGCGCTTCACTGCCGGATTTCTATCTTTCTTCTTCCTACTACATATATTTTCCGACTTATGAGGGTACAGCAATATATGTTACTCCCTTTTCTTCTTCATACAGCGTCTGTCCAAATTCATTCGGGTATTTCCGAATTTCACTGCAATATTTGCTGTATGCCGTATGGTAAAAATTTCTGATAATAAAATCCACAAAATGAGAAGGTGGCATTGCCGATGTAACCGGAATACGGCAGTTGCTGTACTGGCCAATCGTCAAATGTGAAATCGGATGTTCAATAGGACACACTTTGTCCGAATCATTTTCAAAATCAAATCTTAAAGGAACCGTCACCATCTGTTTTGATAATATATCCAAATAAATATCATCTTCCAGATACAACTCCTCGTGCGACTGATATTCTAAAAGATCCGGTGACGGGAAAAAGCACAACCTGTGATGGACCAGTTCTCTTTTATTGAAAGTGTACTCCATCAAAACAAGAGCTCCATCGATCATTTTAAAATTAAAGAGTCTCCTTTTTCGCATTTCATTATATATTTCTTTATAGGGTACATTTTTTAAAAAAATTGTTGTTCCCAGGTTCCCAATACAGACGCTGACTATATTCTTTGGCTTTGTAATAACATGTGGAAAATTCTGATCATCACAAAGACCTGTCGTAATCAGGTCCTCTGTCAGGGAGTTGATCTGCCTCAAAATCTTGTTCGCATTAATCATCTGCTTCATCCTTACTTAACAAAGTTCGCAGTTTCTCAATCTCTTCCTCATTAAAATCTTCCAGATAAATCTGCCCATCTTCAAGTCCCTGGATCAGCTCTTTCAGATTCTTCTGACTTCTTTTACGCTTATTCCTCTGTGCAGCACTCATATCGCGGTTAATAATATTCAGCCTTTCTCTCTCTGCTTTTGTTGGATAAACAAATTCCAGTTCAAAATTATGATTTCTTACCTCCTCATACTCCTTCATTAATTTCTCCATATATGATCCGGTTCCCAGTACCCGTACCCACGCTTTGCTTCTTGTGACAGCGGTAAAAAGCCGGTTTCTCAATACTGCAATCTCATTTTCATCATATGAAGTGTAACAATCCTGTGCATTGATGATATAAACCATAGCCGCTTCATTGCCTTTCGCCCGGTATATCCCGGTAAAAGCCACTGATTCATTGGTAAAAAAGACGTCCGGTGAAGTATCTACTCCGGCAATGTGTGAAGGGATTTGAGCGTGATACAATTCTTTTCTGATGGATGCCGTACTCCTCCGCGTTGTCAATGGATCCGGGTTTATTACAATAATATCATCTGGTCTCAATTCATCTTCTTTCAGATTCCGCTGAATTTCTTTTGCCACCCATTCGTCCTGTTCCCTTATACTGTTGAACTTTTTAAACAGGACGAGATCATCTATGGGCGAATGAGTTTCTAAGAACTCAGGACTGCTGTCACTATCTCTTTTCAGTACTACCCGCTTTCCTTCTTCCAGTTCTCCTTCCTTAATTTTATACCCCACATCTTCCCATAGTTCTT
>DWUV01000115.1 GCA_019120595.1 Candidatus Mediterraneibacter tabaqchaliae
AAGGGGAGGTCTGCGCTTTTCCAGGCAGGAAGGGCAAAAACAGACGGATTACCTGGATATTTCTCTGAAACCAGTGATAAAAAAGGGTATGCCGTATGAGGAATTTCATTCCTCATGCGACAGCCCCTGTCTTTTTCTGATCTGTCAGTGCAATTGTCTGTTGCTTCCATTGACTGTTACTTCAGTTGATAGGAGTATGCCCCGTCACCATCGGCAAAATAGATATCCGCAGAGTCTCCCATGCCCCCGCCCTTTCCGAGGATTCCGGCATTGAACATCACCGCATGCTCCAGCACCGCGCCGATCTCTTCCCTGCTCCTGACAGTGATCTCCTCGCTGCCATCATCGTACAGCATCACGTCCGTGGTAGACAGCTCTGAGAGCAGATCCGTAAACTTCCCGCTCTGCACAGACTCCTGGCTCAGATACAGTGTGATCGAGCTTACGTCTGCGGGATCGATCTGCGTGCGCAGAGTACACCCGTATTCTTCCAGGCATGCCAGTGTATTGTCATAGCCTTCGTAGAGATAGAAGCCTCCCACTGTGATTATATTCTCGCTCCCCGGGTCAATGCTGTCCACGGACACTGTCTGGGCGTTCTCCAGCGCATAGGTGCTGCTGTCCGGGTAATCCAGCAGCAGTTCTCCCAGCGGCGTCGCTTCTGCCAGTGTCTTCATGTCCACTTCCATCACGTCTTTTTTGTAAGCCTCGATCAGGGCTTCTCTCTGCCCTTTGTCCAGATCCAGATTTTCCGCCATTCCATAGACATCCCGGATCCTCACGGCAGACGCTTCATCCGTTTCTGTCCGAAAGATAGGGAACAGCTCCCTGCGGAATTCTTCATCTTCTGAGAGCGTCTCCAGGGCGTCCAACACATCCCCGCGCTCCAGGCAGTAAATGCGGGTCACTTTTCTTCCGTTTTTCATCTCATATGAGAATACGGTATTGATATACTCCTCTTCCATCTCGCTTCCCACAGGTGCATAATTCAGCGCCTCTGGCGTGATCCCCTGGTCCAGGTTCCCGACCCCTTCTCCGGCGAGTTTCAGGAGGAGTTCCTTCCCTTCCTCATCCCCCGCTCCGGCAAAGCCGACCCGGCTTGTGTCTCCGCCGTTCGAGCTGAGCAGATCCGCGTACTCAAAATATCCCCAGAAGGATTCCGGGCGGAAGCTGACGCTCTCCACCTTTTCCTCCTTCGGAAGCCATGTATCATACCCGAACAGGTCGAACTGGTACACGCTGAGCAGGATGAGCACCCCTGCCACGGAGATCAGCGATGAGCGCCAGCCTCTGAGCAGCATCCGCAGGTCCTGCTGATAGATGAACTCAATGACCGCGCAGATCAGCACTGCCGCCAGCAGGCTCAGCGCCAGGATCCACTTTGTCCCCTGGATCCCCATAAATGACTTGATAAAGAAACAGGAGAACACTGCCGCGGGGACGCAGACCAGCACTTTGATCACAGCCGCTGTCCGTGGGAATGCCAGAGGATTCCCCGCTGACTCTGACGGGTAGATCCTGTACACGGCGAATGCCGCTGCCAGCAGGATCACAGCCGCCGCCACTGCCGCCAGGAACACAGCCGCACCGGCGTCCGCGCCCCTCAATCCGAGAGTCAGCCGGTTAAAAAGACCGATCGGCGAAGCCAGATCCATCAGCACATCTGAAAGCGCTGCCTCAGTCCCTGTGTATGCCGCGAAGAATGTCCCTTTCAGGTAGGACGACAAACTAAACACGACCGTCGGATACACCGCGATCGCAACCGCTGCCAGGAGCCCGGTCACCGTCTGTCCTGTGAGCACAGACGCCAGGACCGCCGTATGGTATATGACCACGTATGCCAGGATCGCTCCCGCTGCCGCGCACGCGGATTCCGCCGCCGCATGCGGGGTCATGATCCCGTATGCGGCTCCCACGGCCACAGTCAGGCCGGCACAGACCGCATAGGGCACGAGGAAAACCAGGATCCCCGACAGCCAGCGCACAGCGAACCACTGCCCGCGCCTGACCGGAAGCCCGTGATAAAAATCCAGCTGCTCCCTGGAATGCAGGTACCCGAATCCGGTCAGCGCCGCCAGCACGGCAAACGCCAGGATTGCCGCTGCCATAAGGTTCAGCATATTTCCGTTTAAAAATCCCGGGAACACCTCTCTCGCCCAGCGCAGGTTCTCCGCCGCCACCTGTGCCGGGGCTGAAGCAGCGCCTGCGTTTTCAAGGGTCCCGTCCAGGTAAAGCCAGGTAAATACCGGCATCCCCAGGAAGAGCACTACGGCGTTCAGCGCAGCGAGCCAGCCCCTGTGCCGGATGTCATACCCGATCAGTTTATGATAAGAAATCTTTGATGTCATAACCAGCCACCTCCGTTTCACTGATGAATATCTCCTCCAGGGTCAGGGGGAGCGCCTCCGCAAAGACCGCGCCTTTTGCCCGGGCAAGGGAGAGGGCGTCCTCACGGCTCCCCCGCACAGTCAGCGTCAAAAGGGAGCCGGAGCGCTCCAGCTTCAGGATGCGCAGGGCGCTTACCATCTCCTGTTCCCTGTGCTGATCCGGGATCACACACTGGAGTTTGCAGATATTGGACTTGATCTGATCCAGGTCCTGGGTCAGCAGGAGCTTCCCTTTGTGGAGCAGGCCCACACTGTCGCAGATATCCTCCAGCTCACGCAGATTGTGGGAGGAGATCACAGGCGTAAACTCCCGGTTCATCAGCTCTGATGCGAACAGACTCTTCACTGCCTGCCTCACCACAGGATCCAGCCCATCGAACGTCTCGTCGCAGAGCAGGTATTTTGTCTTTGTGCACAGCCCGAGGAGGATGGACACCTGTTTTTTCATCCCTTTTGAAAACGAATTAATCTTTCTCTTTACATCCAGCTCAAATTTCTTTACAAGTTTATCAAATAATTTCCTGTCAAACGATGGATACACTGTCATATAATAGTCGCGCATTTCCTCGGTGCATACATTTGCAAAGTAGTATGGCGTATCCGACAGAAAGCAGATCTGCCTCTTCACCGCCGGATTTTCAAAGACAGGTTCTCCGTCCGCCAGGATCTCCCCGCTGTCCGGCTTTATAATACCGCTGATCATGCGCAGCAGCGTGCTCTTCCCCGCTCCGTTGGACCCTACCAGCCCGAAGATCATCCCGTCCTGTATCTTCGCGCTGATCTGGTCCGCTGCATGGATATCGCGGAACTTCTTATCAACATTTTGCAGCTCAATCATGTGAATCCTCCTCCCGGTATACCAGGTCAATGACCCGGATAAATTCTGTCTGCCGGATCCCCAGCTCTTTTCCTCCTGTTACAAGCCGCTTCATCTCTTCCAGCAGAGACTCCTTTTTCTGCTTCACGAGCGCGGTGCTGTCCGCCACGAAATTCCCCCGGCCCTTCACCGGGTAGATATACCCCTGCTGCTCCAGCATGGCATAGGCCTTCTGGATGGTATTCGGATTGATGGACAGCTCCACCGCCAGCGCCCGCACAGACGGCATCTGCGCGTCAGGCTCCAGCACGCCTTTTAAGATCAGGGTCTGGAAACGCCGGGCGACCTGCTCATAGAGCGGCAGCTTGCTCTGATAATCAATTGAAATCATAGCATCCCTCTTCTCTGAAACATGTGTGTGAAGTGTATTATTTCATCTAGTACACTTAAACTATCACAGAAATCCGGAAAAGTCAACACGCACATCAGAAAAAACAACAGGGGCTTGTGCATCTTTTCTTTTAGTGCTATGATATCCCTGTTCATCAGACAGTTTATTATAAATAGGAACATATCTACAGGAAAGGAATTTTTAAGAGCGTGACCTATAAAGAAGCAAGGGTATATTTGGACGAATTGTCCAAATACGGAAGTGTACTTGGCTTGGATACGATTCGAGGTCTGCTGCATGAACTCGGAGATCCGCAGGAGAGTCTTTGGTTCATACATATCGCAGGAACGAACGGCAAGGGATCTGTGCTTGCATACACTTCAACAATCTTAAGTGAGGCAGGATACAGAGTCGGACGGTATGTATCACCCACAGTCGTCTCCTATCTGGAGCGGATCCAGACTGACGGAACATGGATCTCCGAGGAAATGTTTGCAGAGCTGACCGCGCAGGTAAGGGATGCTATCGCCCGTTTGGAGGCAGCCGGGAAACCGGTGCCCACAGTCTTTGAGGCTGAGACGGCGATAGCCTTTTTATATTTCCGCAGCATGGAATGCGATCTCGTCGTGCTGGAGGCAGGGCTTGGAGGCGCCCTGGACGCGACGAACATCATCACCCGCACGGTGTGCGCTGTATTCGCTTCGATCAGCATGGACCATGTAGGCGTCATCGGGAATACTCTGGAGGAGATCGCAGAGAACAAGGCAGGCATCATCAAACCGGGGTGTTCTGTGGTCTCTGCGCCGCAGCGCCCCTCTGTGACAGACATCCTGAGAAGCCGTGCCGCACAGTACGGCTGTCCCTTCGCCCAGGCGGATCCGGGGCAGGCAGAGATCCTGCACTCGGACTACCGCGGCATCCGGCTCTCCTATCCGGAGTTCGGAACAGTCAGCACGCAGCTGGCCGGGAGCTGCCAGGCGGACAATCTCATCACCGCTCTGGAGACCGTGCGCACACTCAGGAAACTCGGTTACCGCATCAGTGATCGGGCAGTCCGGGACGGAGCCGCGCGGACCGTGTGGCCGGGGCGGTTCACCTGCATCAGCAGGGGGAAGCCGCTGTTCATCCTGGACGGAGCGCACAATGAAGACGCCGCGCGCAGGCTGCGCGGATCGATGGAAGCCTGTTTCCCGGGCAAAAGGCTGATCTTCATCATGGGTGTATTCCGGGATAAGGATTACGGGGCAGTGGCACGGATCATGTGCCCGCTGGCGTCTGTTGTATACACAGTGGATCTGCCCGACCGCAGGCGGGGGCTTCCTGCCGGGGATCTTGCGCGCGCCGCTGGGAAATACTGTCCCAGCGTCACCGCATTCCCTGATGCCGGCACTCCGCACGGAAGCGCAGGTCTCTCCGGGATCCCGAAGGCAGTGGCCTCTGCGCTCAGGGCAGCGGGGCCGGACGATGTGATCGCGGCTTTCGGCTCTCTGTCCTACCTGCACCGGGTAAAGGAAGCATATGACCAGATAACAAAAGAGGGAGGAACATCCAATGATAGATAACAGCAAGATCGAACAGGCAGTCCGCCTCATGCTGGAAGGCATCGGCGAGGACCCGGAACGGGAAGGGCTCAGGGAGACGCCCGCAAGGATCGCGCGCATGTGCGCGGAGCTGTACAAGGGCATGGAGGAAGACGCGCAGACACACCTTTCGCGCACCTTCACCGTGGAAACCAGCGATATGGTGATCGAAAAAGATATCACCTTTTACTCTATGTGCGAGCACCATATCCTTCCCTTCTACGGGAAAGCGCATATCGCCTATATCCCTGACGGAAAGGTCGTGGGGCTGAGCAAACTGGCGCGGACAGTAGAAGTCTTCGCCCGGAGGCTCCAGCTCCAGGAACAGCTCACCGGGCAGATCGCGGATGCGCTGATGGAATACATGCAGCCGAAAGGCGTTCTCGTCATGCTGGAAGCGGAGCACATGTGCATGACCATGCGCGGAGTGCAGAAACCCGGCAGCCAGACCGTGACGCTTACACGGCGGGGCGTATTTGAGACGGATCCCGCCCTGGAACAGCGGTTTTTCCGCATGATGGGGCGATGACGATGAGACGGGTCAACGCGATATGGCAGCATCCGCTGTACCAGACTTATTACCGCCGGCTGGAGGAGCTGGAGCAGGGCCGCCCCTTCTGCCGCCATCAGATGTCCCACCTTCTGGACACTGCCCGCATCGCCTGTATCCGCAGCCTGGAAGCCGGGCTCGGCCTGGACCGGGAAGTGATCTACGCGGCAGCCATCCTCCACGATATCGGAAAATCCCTGCAGTATGAAAAACAGATCCCCCACGAGGCTGCCGGGCGCAGGATCGCCGCAGAGATCCTGGGCACACTGCCTCCTGACGCAGCGTTTTCCGAAGCGGAGACAGAGATGATCCTGACCGCCATAGAGGGACACCGGCGCCTGCGCCCGGACCCTCAGCCTCTGGAGCGCCTCCTGTACGAGAGCGACAAGGCGTCCCGGACCTGCTTCTCCTGTCCCGCCGAACCTCAGTGCGACTGGAGCGAAGAA
Organism: Candidatus Mediterraneibacter tabaqchaliae; assembly: GCA_019120595.1. GTDB lineage: Bacteria > Bacillota > Clostridia > Lachnospirales > Lachnospiraceae > Mediterraneibacter > Mediterraneibacter tabaqchaliae. The sequence continues at coordinate 6,172 of DWUV01000115.1, forward strand.
AAAAAGAACAAGGAGATCCTCATATGATCATTGGCTGCAGAGAATTTGACACAGAACACAATACGTACATCATGGGCATTCTCAATGTAACCCCGGATTCCTTCTCAGACGGCGGGCAGCACAATGCCCCCGATGCGGCGCTGTCCCATGCCGAGAGGATGATCTCCGAGGGCGCGGACATCATCGACGTGGGCGGGGAATCCACACGCCCCGGACACACACAGATCTCCGATGAGGAAGAGATCAGCCGGGTCGTCCCTGTCATCGAGCGCCTGAAAAAGGAATTCAGCGTCCCTGTCTCCATCGACACGTACAAAAGCGCTGTCGCAGAAGCTGCGGTCCGCGCGGGAGCAGACCTGGTCAATGATATCTGGGGTCTGAAATACGACAGCCGGATGGCCTCCGTGATCGCGAAGAGCGGCGCTGCCTGCTGCCTCATGCACAACCGGGAGTCTGCGGAATACCGGGATTTTTTCCCGGATTTTCTCGAGGACATGCGCGGGTGCATCCGCATTGCCGACGCGGCGGGCATCCCCAGGGACAGGATCATCCTGGATCCGGGCGTTGGCTTCGGCAAGACTTACGAGATGAACCTCGCTGTCATAGATCATCTGGAACTCCTGCATGAACTGGGACTCCCGGTCCTGCTCGGGACTTCCCGCAAATCCGTGATCGGGCTGACCCTGGATCTCCCCGCTGACCAGAGAGAAGACGGCACACTGGTCACCACTGTGTATGCGGTACAGAAGGGCTGTGCCTTTGTCCGGGTCCACGATATAGAGAAAAATAAACGGGCGATCCGCATGACGCAGGCACTGATGAGGAAATGCACGTTCTGATACAAGGAGGCATCCCCCGGGCTTTGCAACACAACTGCCGGGAGATCCAAAAGAGAAAGGACTGACCATATATGCAGCAGAGATATGACCAAATCAAGATCCGGGACCTGGAAGTATTCGCCAACCACGGTGTATTCCCCGAGGAAAATACCCTGGGGCAGAAATTCCTCGTCTCCGCCACACTCTACACACACACACGCACAGCCGGACTCACAGACGACCTGACCGCATCCATCCATTACGGGGAGGTCAGCGCTTTTATCGACCGCTATCTCAGGGAGCATACGTTCAGGCTCCTGGAACGCGCGGCGGAAGCTCTTGCAGAGGAACTGCTCCTCAACACCCCCCGCCTGGAAAAACTCCGGCTGGAGATCAAGAAACCATGGGCCCCGGTCCGCCTCCCCTTAAAAACCGTAAGCGTGGAGATCGAGCGCGGCTGGCACACCGCCTACATTGCCCTCGGCTCCAACATGGGCGACAGAGAAAACTATCTGAATACCGCGGTCCGGGCGCTGGACGAGATCAGGGGATGCTCTGTACGCAGGGTCTCTCATTTCCTGGAGACTCCACCCTACGGCGTCACAGACCAGGCGGACTTCCTCAACGGCTGCCTGGAGCTTAAGACCCTGCTCCCCCCGCGGGAACTGCTGGACGAGCTCCACCGTATCGAGCAGGGAGCCGGGAGGGAGCGGATCCTCCGCTGGGGACCGCGCACGCTGGACCTGGATATTATTTTCTACGATGATCTTGTATGGGAAGAGGATGACCTCTGCATCCCCCATGTAGAGATGCACAAAAGGAAATTCGTACTGGAACCATTGAGCGAGATCGCTCCTTATAAGAGACATCCCGTGTATGGGAAGACGGTATCCGAGTTAAATCTGGAGCTGTGATCCGCAACCATGCCGGAAGGGATCCCCGCACTGCGCTTATCGCATCCCTTGCGGGCGGATCCCGGATATAGAACACAGGGGAGAGGCAGCACTGTTCGCTGCCTCTCCCCTGTATGTTTTTGAAATCTTGTTTCGGTATTCTTTTTATCGAATCCTTTTACGCTTTATTTCACGGCTTTCCTTTTTAAAACAACTGCTGCCGCTGCTGAGATCAGCAGGATCACGGATACTGCCGCGATCGGAGCGCTGTCCCCGGTCTTTGCCGCTTTGTCCGAACTGCCGGTCTGGCTTCCATTCTGGTTATCATTCTTGTCTGCGTTCTGTCCCGCATTCTGATCTCCATCCTGGTTTCCGCTGTCCGGATCTTCTGTACCCGGTTTATCCGGATCTTCCGGATCCGGTCCCTGCGCCTTCTCAAGCGCGTCATACGCTGCCTGAAGTGTGTTCACAGCTTCATCTACCTGATCCTGTTCATCCTCAGACAGTGCCTCATCCGTCAGGACTGCTTTTGCCGCTGCCAATGCAGTACGGAATGCAGCTGCGCTCTCTTCAGTATAAATGCTCAGATCCAGCTCTGCTGTCTGGTTGATCAGATCCTCCAGCACGGACTTGTCTGCTTTCAGCCTGAGTGCCTCCATCGCTTCAACCAGAGCGTTCCATGCCTGCTTTGTCTCTTCATCCATTGCGTCGCCGTCCGCCATTACTTCCTCTGCCGCATCCTTCGCCTCAAGGAACTCTTTCTGTCCGGCTTCCACATATTTGTCCAGATCGATCATCCCGGCAATCTCAAGAGCCATCTCAAGGTCCGTCTTATCCGCCGCTTTCATTTCCATCGCGTGGATCGCGAACATCAGGTCAGCCGCCGCATCCACCACTTCTTCTCTCGTCGCGTTCTCGTCCGCCATCACTGCTTCACCCTTTGCGATCGCGTCTTTGAACAGCTTCTGAACGGATTCTACCAGACCGTCGAATGCCTCATCCTCTACGCATTCTTTTGCTTTATTGAGGAAGTACTCCAGAGTTTTCTTGCTTACCTGCTCCGGCTCTTCCGGTTCATCCGGTTCATCCGCCGCCTCTGTCAGGCGAAGCTCTGTAACTGCTTTCTGGATCGCGTAGATCATATTTGCGACTTCATTTGCATCCGGCTCTGCCTGTCCGAGCAGTTCTTCCGCTTCCGCGATCACTGCTGTGAGCGCATCCCAGCTCTCTGCTGTATACGCATCCTTGTCCAGGCTTCCGATCAGGCTGTCCGCATTGTCGACTGCTGCCTGGAGCCCTTCAATGTCAACTTCGATCTCTGCCAGCATTACCTGGATCTCGGATGCGGAACCATTGTTATTGACTGCCGCATTGTACTGGATACGTACATGCTTTGTCTCAACCGGCTCGAACTCGATCGTCTTTGCAGAAGCATTGTTCGCCAGTGTTCCTGTCTTGATATCCTGATAGTCAACGCCGTTGTCGCTTACCTGGATCGTGTAGTTCGTGACATTACCGTTTGTACCGCTCTGTCTCGGTGTGTAGATAATACCGCTGATCGTTGTCGGCTCGCTCATCTCCAGGTCGATCCAGTGCGGCATTGTGGTGATGTTCCAGTCTGTATGCCAGATCGTGGACGTGCTGCCGTCCAGTACGTTGGACGGATCAGAACCGTCATGCTGGTAGCTTGATGCCGTTGCGGTCATTGTAGACGGATCCACATAATAGAGATTGGTAAGAGATTTTGTCTCCAGCGCGTCGATCGCAGCGACCAGAGCACTCTCATATCCGTCTACTACATTCTGGAGTTCTGCCGGAAGTCCGTATCTTACAGAATCCAGGATATAGGTTACTTTTGCCGCGCTTTCATCTGTAAACGCGGACAGGTCGCTTACAAGGTTCTTGTAAGCCTCGATCCGGCTGTAATCAGCCTCCTCGTATCCCGAAACATTGAGCAGGTCATTGAGCGCTGCTGTCAGGCTTTCGATCTCTCCTGCATCCGGTGCATACTGTGTCAGTACCTCTTTTGCCTGAGCGATCAGTTCCGCCGCCTGGGCGTCGTCCTCGTCAACGACAACCGATGCGGACCACAGTGCGTAATCCAGCTCCATGGTGCTTGCGAAATCCGCGTTCACACCGAGGCGCACATCATCCACATATCCGATGAACGCATTTGTCTCGCTTCCGATCTTTGCCATCGGGAACATCATTGTCGCCAGCATCGGGCGTCCTTCGATCTTCTCGCCGTCGCCCAGAGTATCTACCAGCTCGCCGTTCACATAGAGCGAGATCGTGTTCTGCTGGTTCTTAAACTCAAGTTCCACCCACTCGTCAACGGGCAGTGTGTAATTAAACGAATAGTCAAACCTCTCTCTCGAGAGCCCTACCTGTCCGGTTCCCTTCTGTACCGCTTTAATGCTTCCATACGGGCTTTCAAACAGGATCTGCTCATCCGTGCTGTCGGATGTGCGTTTTACCTTCACACGAAGGTCGCTTCCAAGGCCTGCTGTTTCAAGCCCTGTTGTAATGTAACTCTTTTCGCCTTTCAGTTCCAGTGCGTTCCTGCCGTCAACCTCTGTGATCGCGGCATTCTCACCTTCACTTACATCAAAATGATTTGCAGAAGTATCTTCCATCTCGTCCATCGGCAGGTTCATGTACTCTTCTGTCTGGCTGTCCACCTCATAACCGAAGTTGGTGCGCGGAGCATCGCCAAGTTCAGCATAACGCTCTTTTGCACTGTTCATATCAAGACTGCCTTTGCCCCACAGTTTTGCCGCGAAGAGCGGAAGGTTATTGAGACGGTCGTAAACATCATACTCGCTGACACCGTTGTCCAGGTAGTCTGTCATATCATTCCATACTGCAAATGCTCCTCCGACCATCTGCTCGTCTCCGGCAGGGATCGTCACACCGCTGATGGTATTGATCGCCAGATTGTACATCGTGCCGTCGCTGAGATAATCATAATAGTATCCTGCATTCGGAACGATATAATAATTTCCGTCATTACAGTTGATCAGGTCAAAACCGTCCTCATACATCTGATCCATGTTCGCATATCCGAAGTTCCAGAGGTTGATCTGAACGCCTTCCGCGTCGATCTCTTCTCCCTGTGCAGCCTGGGTAAAGCTTCCCCATACACGGGCTTTCCTTCCGGTTCCTTCCACATAGTCGATCATGTCGTTTACAAATGCGCGGTATGCCTGCGAAGATGCATTGTACTCGTCAGCACCGATATGTACGATCGTATCCTCATCGAATACGCCTTCATCCAGATACTCTCCAAAGATCGTCTGTACGAACGCAAGGCACTGGTCATAAGAATCAGCCAGGTCCAGATGGTCGTTCTGGCGTCCGCTTGTTCCGTGTCTCAGCTCCGGAAGTACCTTTGTCAGCGCCAGTGAATGCGCCGGAGTATCGATCTCAGGTACGATATTTACCCCGAGCTCACGGGACTCTTTGATAAAGCTCTTAAACTCATCCTTCGTATACCACAGGTCCGTACTTGTCAGATCCTGCTCGTACTGAAGCTCTTCATCGCCGACCTTCAGCGGATTTCCGTCCGCATCTGTCAGGTATCCGCCTTTTTTCACAGTGTCATTTTCCAGACGGAATGCAGAATATGCTGTCATCGGATCTTCTTTGTTCTCGAGCCCGATCAGGTTGTCGTTCAGATGTACCTGGAAATCATTCATCTTATACCATGACATCTGTTTTACAAGCTGCTCAAGGTAATCCAGTGTAAATGTCTTTCTGCCTACGTCAAGGATGAAACCGCGCACTTCATAAAGCGGATAGTCACGTGTGATCCCCTGCGGTACCGTTGTAAAGCCGCTCTGCTTCAGTGCCTGGAGGATCGTCCTGGTCGCCCAGTAAGCGCCGGTCTGCGTCTCAGACTGTACGGTGATGCTGTCACTGATCTCCATCAGATAGCCTTCGTCCATGAGCCCGAGCGTCTTGTCCTCTGTCTTTGCAAAGTAGAAGTCCCCTGCCTTTACATCCGCTTCTGTTCCTGCCGCAACAGCGATCTCTTTTCCTGTCAGGTCCTGATAATCAGCTGCCATCTCATCTGCCGCCGCTTTCAGTTCCTCGCTGCCGTAGATAATGCGGCTGCTGTCTGTCAGCGTAAAGTTTCCTGTGCCGCCTTTCCACTCCTGGAGCTCCGGCAGTACTTCCGGCGCGGCGTTGCTTCCTTCTTCAGCCGCATACTGTCCCGGAACCGTCACAGGGATCTCTTTGAACTCATATTCCTGTGTCTCATCGTTTACGATCTTAAAGGAAACATTGACTGTTTTGTCAACAACCGGATGATAGATCGTCAGGTCGCGGTCAATGATCTGCTCCAGATCCGTACCGTTGTATGTAACCGTATATCCGCTTACCTCCGGGAGATTGACAACAAGCTTGCTGCTGTCTTTTGACGGAGTATCAACGGTGATCATATTTCCGATATCGCCCATGGACACAGCCGGCTCGCCGCCGTAAATTTCCATCTCATAAACAGAGATGCTGTTCCATGTTCCGCTGCTGTCCGGATCCTTTGCATCGGACGCGCTGATGTACAGACGCACATAGCGTGCCTGCACTTTTTCGTCCAGAGCGATGGTATCCGTCTTGCTTGCCGGGCGCTCAGTCATTGTCTTTACCGGCTCCCAGTCTTCTGCGTTGTCTGAGATCTGGATCTCATAATTCGTCGCTTTTCTTGTCTCCCAGAAAATGCGGACTGTCTTAATGTCCCTTGTCTCTCCGAGATCCACATACAGCCAATGCGGCGGATTGCCTACATTACTGGACCAGCGGGATGACTTTGTGGAAACATCTCCGTCAAACGCATTGTCTGCCGTAAGGCTCGCTGTCTCATTGCTGCTGGAGTACGCAGTCTTTCCAAGCGCCACATTCTCCGTCGGGTCCTGCGGGGTCGGCTGCGTCTCATCTTTGAGCATGATCGTGAAATCTCTCGCTGAAACGCTCGGATATCCATATACATCCGTCACTTCCAGCTTTACATAGCGTCCGGCCACAGCCTCTGCCAGCTGTTCTTCTGAGGAGCCGGCAGCATTGCCTTCACGGCTGACTACCGGATTTCCCCAGTCTTCTGTGGAATCAGATACATAGATATTATAGGCGGAAGCATAAACAGTATCGCTCTCCCAGATCATTGAGAAATAGTTCATCTCATAGCTCTCGCCCAGATCTACATACGCCCACTGTGTTGCGTTGCTCTCTGTGGACCAGCGTGAATCTTTGTCGTCGTCCGTAAGGTTGCTGGCCGGCATGCTGCCGTACGCAGCGCTGGCAGTCACTTTTTTATTGAGCGCCAGATTCGTGTTTGCCAGCGACTCTGCTCCGGCCACCATTGTCAGCGAGCCAAACGGGATACAGGTAAACGCCAGCACCACAGCAAGAAAAATTCTGAAAATTCTGCCTGCCTTTTTCATCATTTCACTTTTTCTCCTTTCCTGTTTTACAGTTGCAGATTAAAAATATCGCTCTCACTCCTCCTTTCCACCCGGTAAACATCTGAAACAATACCTGTCCTGGTTTTTCCGGTCTCTGTATGGGATTGCAAAAGAACACTGCATCTTTTACGAAAAAAGTCTTGTGATCAAATCATTCTTTATGCAAAAATCACTTTTGTCTTCCATATATATCCTCCCATACGAATAATAGTCACAAAACCAGCATCCCACCTTTAAATTTAAAGGAAAAAAAAGACAATGTAAACTCATTTGTGATAACGAGATTAAAAAGTACAAACAGAATATTAATTTTGTATTTTCCATCAAAAAAGGCTTTGAAACCACTGTGGTCCCAAAGCCTTTGTTCCTGTTTTCTGTATCAGATCTTCTGTATCAATATGATCATCCGTGCCCAGTCAGGCACGGTCCGGATCATTCTCCCTCAGCCTGGAGCACTTTGTAAGCTCCGCCTTCAACAACCACAACTGTCGGCTGTTTGGACGGCTCGCCGTCCTCGCCCCATGTGATCTGTTTTCCGGTCAGTCCGTCGATGGTGATCTCTGTCATCGCTGCTTTCATAGCGTCGCACATCTCGGAGATATCCATATCCGGTGTGAGCTCTGCTTTCTCAGCCGCTGCTTTGATCACATAGATGCAGTCATAAGCGTCTGCCGCGAACTGGTTCGGAGTATCCCCGAATGCTTCCTCAAAGTCTGCGACAAATGTCTGTGTCTCCTCGTCCTCTGCGTCAGCGGTGAACGGTGTCAGGAACATCAGTCCCTCTGCAAGGGATGCGTCGAATCCATCCAGTGCGAGAAGTCCGTCCATACCATCGCATCCGAACCATGCCGGAGCAAATCCCATCTTGTCAGCCTGTGCAAGGATCAGGGATGCCTCCTGGTAATAGATCGGAAGGAATACCAGCTCAGCGCCGGAATCCTTTGCCTTCTGCAGCTGTACGGAGAAGTCTGTCTTGCTGTCTGCCGTAAACGCCTCTGCAGCGACGATCTCAAGCCCTACTGACTCAGCCTCTTCCACGAATCTCTGGTAGATACCTGATGAATATGTGTCAGAGCTGTTGTAGATCACTGCGATCTTGGATGCAAGTCCGTTCTCTGAGATATAGTCAGCGGATGCCTTCCCCTGGTTCGGGTCGGAGAAGCACATACGGAATGCATTGTCATACTGGATACTCTCTACAGCCGTAGCGGACGGTGTAAGCTGGAACATATTGTCAGCATGCGTCTCCTCTACAACCGCTGTACACGGTGTGGAAGTAACCGTACCTACCAGCATCTGCATCCCCCAGTCTTTCAGCGTATTGTACGCGTTGACTGCCTTCTCGGAGTCAGACTGGTCGTCCTCAAATGAGTACTCGATCTGATAGCCGTTGATGCCGCCGTCTGCGTTGATCTCATCAACCGCCAGCTGGATCCCGTTCTTTACAGCTGTCCCGTAGATCGCGTTGTCTCCGGTCGTGGGCCCGATGCCGCCGATCCTGAATACATCGGAATCAGATGAGCCGCTGTCGCTCTTGCCGCCTTCACTTCCGCATGCAGCCAGTGAAAATACGAGAGCTGATGCCAGTGCGAGGCTTGCTGCCTTCTTTAACATTTTCATAATAACTTCCTCCTAACTAAAATGCTAATGCTAATATGGTAACCTTAGAGGGCATATTTGTCAAGGGCAAAAACAGATTGCGCTCTATTTTCCTTCTATTTTTTTCACAGATTTTCCTTCCATGAATCTTGTTTTCAGCTTTATTGTTTTCCCTTTTTTTCTATTCTGACTGTCCGGTATATTTTCCTGTATCCTTTCCCCGGCTCCTTCCTCTGTGCCGCTGCGGCCTTCGTGCGCCGGTTTTGCGCCCGTCCCTTCATTCAGGCGCTCCAGCAGGACTCCCGCCGCTTCTCTCGCGATCTCCTTTGTGGGCTGCGTAACGATGCTGAGCCTGGGGATCGATGCCCTGGCGAAATCAATATTGTCAAATCCTATCACAGACAATTCTTCCGGCACAGATATGCCCAGATCATTGATCTCCATCATTGCCCCCACCGTCATCTCATAATTTGACACAAACACAGCCGTCATATCCGGGTTCATCTCCCTCAGCCCGCGCATGGCGGCCGCGCCCCCGGCTATGGTATAATTTCCACTCCTGATAAGCCGCCCCTCCGGCGCGATCCCCCGTGCCTCCAGGGCTCTCCTGTACCCTCTTTCTCTTTCCTTCGCCGTATATACGTCATCCGGGCCTGCGATCATGCCGATCCTTCTGTGGCCGTCGCGGATCAGACGGTCAACCGCGTCAAATGCGGCTCCGTCATTGTCCACAAGGATACAGTCGCCCGGGATCCCTTCGATCTTACGGTCGATCATAACGATCGGCCTTTCCGCCTTTACAAAACGCTCCAGGCTGGATCCTTCCGGATCTGTGGGCATAATGATCACACCGTCCACCCGGCGGTGGAACATAAAATCCACTGCCTCTTTTTCCCGCTGTGCGTCCGAGCGGCAGTCACAGATCATCGTTGCGTATCCGTGGCTGCGCAGGATATCCTCCGCCTCTGTGATGATCTCCGCGAAAAACGTATTATTCATCTCCGGGATAATGATCCCGATCATCTTTGTCCGATTTGTCTTTAGCCCCCTCGCCACCTCGTTTACTTCAAAATTCAGTTCCTTTACCGCTTCTTCGATCTTGATGCGGTTTTTCTCCCTGACATTCCCGCCGTTAAAATAGGAAGAAATCGTTGCAAGCCCCAGTCCTGTAAGCCTGGCAATGTCTTTCATTGTCGCGCCCATATTATTTCCGCCTTTTCCTTATATATTGCCTGTCCGGATCCACAAACATCCGGGAAACGAAAACGTTTCCCTTAGTCTCATTTAATGGTACTATACCGCCTGCTGTCTGTCAAGAAAAGCAGGGCACAAAAGCACCCGGGTCAGGCAGCCGTATGATACTTCTTTCATATCATACGGCCGTCCTGCCCGGGTTATTCAGTCATACGGATCCAGCTTTTCAGCTGACATCTGACTTCTGCTTTTCACTGCTTATCTGGAACGCTTCCTCAGAGTAACAGTCACTGCCGCTCCTGATATCAGGATCAGAGCCAGCATTCCTGCCAGCGGAGCCGCATCTCCGGTCTTAGCGGCCTTATCTGCGGATACGCCTCCGGAAGAGCTGTGGTTGTTTCCTGCATTTCCGTTAGCCGGCGTCTGCGTACTGCTGCCCTGGTTCCCGGCATTTCCGGTATTTCCGTCGTCCGGCTTCTGCGTGTCACCGCTTCCCGTGTTTCCTGCATCTCCGTCATCCGGCTTCTGCGTGTCACCGCTTCCGGTGTTTCCTGCATCTCCGTCGTCCGGCTCCTGCGTGTCACCGCTTCCGTCGTCCGGCTTCAGTACCAGGCCGTCCGCCGCGCTTCTGAGCGCTGCCACAGCGTCATCCACGATCTGCTGGTCTTCCACAGAGATCTCCGGATCTGCATATACTGTCATCGCGGATGCCAGCGCCATATTGTATACAGCTACCGTCTCTTCTGTGTACAGAGTCAGGTCAAGGTCCGCCGCCTCGTTGAGGATCGTCTCAAGGACCGTCTTGTTCGCTTTCAGCCTCAGTTCAGACATTGCATTTACCAATGCATTCCATGCGGAATCTGCTTCCGGCTGCATTGCATCCCCATCATCCAGTACTTCTTTCGCAGCTGCCAGTGCCTCCGTAAACGCCTGCTGCCCGGCTGATACGTAATGATCCAGATCGATCATCTCTGCCAGTTCTACAGCCATCTCCAGGTCCATCTTGTCAGCAGCCTTCATATTGAGCGCCTGGACTGCCTGCATCAGCTTCAGTGTCGCGCTCTGTACCTCTTCTCTTGTGACATACTCATCCGCCATGACTGCCTCGCCTTCAGCGATCGCTTCTTTGAAGAGATCCTGGATCGACTGTACACAGTCATCCGCATCGCCGTTATCCCAGTGTGTCTTTGCCTGATCAAGGAAATATTCCAGCGTATTCTTGCTGACCGGTTTCTCGGCTTTCACTTTCACAAGGCACTCTGCGGTAAAGCCTCCGTCCTCTGTTGTAACTGTGATCACTGCCCGGCCTGCGCTGCCTGCTGTCACAAGTCCCTGGTCGTCTACATAAGCGACTGTCTCGTCATCGCTTGTCCATGTGATATTCTGGTTCTCAGCGTCAGCCGGCTCTATCACTGCCGTAAGCTGAGCGGTATCTCCCTCTGTCAGCTCCATCTCCTCGAAGTCCAGAGTTACATTCTCTACCGGTACCGGCGCCGGGATCCCCCACAGCTCCAGCTCATGGATCCTTGCCGCGATCGCCCAGAAGGCTGCGTTCGGCTGTACCGGTTCGTCTACTACAAGCCTTACATATCTTGTGGTAAACGGCTCTACCGTGCGCTCCATTGTCGTAGCTGTGTTATCTGTCACCACATCCACGTCTGTCCACTCTTCGCCGTCCTCGCTCATCTGGAGCGTACATCCTCTTGTATTGAAATCCGTGCTCTCCGCAATACCCGCGCTCACGAGCACCCATCTGTCAATTGTGTATTTCGCTCCAAGGTCCAGGGTCAGCGTATTGCCCTTTCCGTCAAGGCACCACTTCGTAGACGTGCTGCCGTCCACTGCCTTGCCCGGTTCCTCGTTCGGATTATGGCCTTCCGCCGAAGCTTCCGCGTTCAGCGCCACGTTTCTCGGGAGCACTTTTACTACTGTAAACTCACAGACATCACTCAGCTGCCCGTCTTCCGTCGTCACAGTTACCTGTGCCGTCCCCTCTGCGAGAGCAGTCACAAGACCGTTTTCATCCACGGATACGATTTCCGGATCTGAGGACACCCATGTCATATTCTGGTTGGACGCATTGGAAGGGATGATCTGCGCTTCCAGCTGCTCTGTCCCGCCGATCTCCATATCAACAGAGTCTTTGTTCAGCTGTACTGACTCTACGGATACCGGTGTGACTGTCACTTTACATACAGCCGTGACACTGCCGTCATAGGATGCTGCCGTAATCTCTGTCTCACCGGGCGCAATACCGGTCACGATACCTGTATCGCTGACCTCAGCGGTCGCGGGATCCGCGGAGGTCCAGATAACCGTCTTATTGCTAGCCTCTGCGGGAGCTGTCTGTGCTGTCAGGGATACACTGTTCCCGTCGCCGATGGTGAGTTCTGTCTGATCCAGCGTGATCTCTGTCACAGGTACGGATTCATCTGTTCCCCAGACTTCAAATTCACTGATCCTTGCACCGCCGGAATCATCCTGGGTCGCGATCTCAATGTACAGGCGTACATAGCGCGCGGTAAAGGTCGGTACGTTGCGCGTATTGACATCCATCTGATTGCCGTATACCGCGTCCACATCCTCCCACTTTTCTCCGTCATCGCTCTTCTGGAGGATAAACGCCCTGGGCACATAATTGATATTCTCCGCACCCGGCACGCTTACTTTCCAGTGGCTGATATCGCAGGCTGCGCCAAGGTCTACAGCGATCCACTGTCCGCCCATGCTGTTGTCTGTGGTATCTTCCCATACTGTATCTGTACTGCCGTCCACTGCCGCCGCTGCGCTCTCGGATGTATCGTTGGAAGCGGTGACTGCTTTGTCCAGCGCGAGATTGGTATAGGTCTTTGTATCCTGAGCGAATTCAAGGTCTCCGTTCAGGGTATAGGTCTGGCCTGCCACTGTCGGGAAGGATACATATTTCCCTCCGCAGCTGACATTGCAGATATTTCCTGAATTGGATACGATCGTTACCTCTGTCAGTTCTCCGGACTCCCAGTATTCGGAAATCTCAAAGTTCCCTCTCGCCCTCAGTCCGCTGACATGTCCGTCGCTCCATGCATCCGGGAGCGCCGGGAGCAGTTTGATCTGGTCATTATCGCTCTGGAGGAGCATCTCAGCGATACCGGATGTGAATCCGAAATTCCCGTCGATCTGGAACGGCGGGTGCGCATCCCACAGATTGTCGTAGAGACGTCCGTTATTATCCACCGGTGAGATCAGCAGTTTCACGAGATTGTACGCATGGTTCCCGTCTTCCAGGCGCGCCCATGTGTTCAGCTTCCAGCCTTCTGACCAGCCGGTCCCCTCGTCTCCGCGTACGTTCAGCGTATTCTGCACTGCTTCCGCCAGAAGCGGGGTGTTCGTCTTATCGATCATATTGCCCGGGAACAGGTTGTACAGATGGGAAATGTGCCTGTGCTGCCTCTCTGTATTCTGCCAGTCATACGCCCACTCCATCAGTGTTCCGTCTGCTCCGATCTGATCCGGACGGATCAGGGAGATCTTCTCTTCCAGTGTACCGCGCAGATCTTCGTCCACACGCAGTGTCTCTGACGCTTCGATCACATTCTGGAACAGCTCCCTGCTGATCCCGTTATCCATTGTCACGGAAGCGGACAGATAAGCGGTCCCTCCGTCATACCGGAAGGAAAGCTCCGGTGAGTTGCTGGGAGCGATCACCTCGTATTCCTGCCCGTTGATCTCGATCCTGTCCATCAGCTGCTGGAGGAAATCCGCGCTGCCCTTGACTACCGGATAGATCTTGCTGAGGTACTCTGCATCCTGGTTAAAGTTGTACGCGTCATACAGCTGATTTGAGATCCAGCCGCCTCCCACAGGCCAGAGCCCCCACGCCCCGTCGATGGGGCCGGTGCGGTTCCAGAGATCTGTGTTGTGGTTCACGATCCATCCGTCTTCGATGCCGAACGTATTTCTCGCCGTATAATTGCCCGCCTCAGAAAGGGCGATCGCCTTTTCCACAAACGGCTGGAAGCACTCTTCCAGATTGGTGGTAAGCGCCGGCCAGTAATTCATCTCGTAGTTGATGTTTGTCGTATATTTGGAATCCCATGCCGGATTGCGGAATTTATTCCAGAGTCCCTGCAGGTTCAGAGGCTGGGAATCCCTGGATCCGCAGATCATCAGGTATCTGCCGTATTGGAAAAGGATCTCCACCAGATCCGGATCCTCGTTTTCGCTGAACTGCTGGATCCTGGTCCGCATGGGAGTCTTATTCTCTCCGCTGTCTCCGCCAAGCTGCAGGTCCACCCGGTCAAAAAGCTCCGTATAATCCGCCTCAAAAGCTTCGTACAGTTCCTCATACGTCTTCCGGGAAGCTCTCTCGATATCCTCCGCTGCGAGCGCTTTCTGATCCGCTGTCACTGTCTGGTAATCTACAAAGTTTGTACGGATCGAAGTAAGAAGCACAACAGAATCCGCGTTTGTCACGGTCACATCTGTGCCGTCCGCTGCCACTTCGCCGTTTTCGTTCATGACTTTTGTCCGGGTCTGGTACCACAGCGCGTAGCTTACGCCTGCCCCGTCATCCGCATGCCCGTCCATTACCAGCGTGTCATCCCCGTCTGTGGACACTTCATACTGCCCGGTGAGGGATGAGCTGTATTTTGCCGTAAAGGAAACCGATCCCGGCGTATCACAGGTGATCCTTGTAACCATGATCTCGTCCGGATAGCTGACGAAGGATTCCCTGAGATACTGTTTCCCGTCATAAGTATACTGACTGGAAACGACTCCGGTATTCATATCCAGCTGTCTTGAATAATCAGACACCTCATCATGTCCGAACTGAAGTTCCAGTGTCCCGACAGACTGATATTTCGCTTCGCCGCCTCCGATGATATTGGATGAGACAAAGGAATCCGCCTGGGAATACTGCCCGTCATAGACAAGCTGTTTCGCCTGGTCGATCTTGTCTGCTGCTCCGGCTTTGTCGTTCTTGCCCGGGCCGCCGCTCCAGAACGTCGCCTCGTTCAGGTCGAACTTCTCTGTCGGATAATTGCCGTATACCATCGCTCCGACTCTTCCGTTTCCGATGGGAAGAGCCTTGTAAAATGATTCCGAATTATCATATGCATTTCCGGATGCATTTGTCCCTGCCATCTCATCATACCAGAGTTTCAGGGACGGATTGCCGGATGAAGACTGTATCGGATCTGTCTGATCCGGTGCTGCCTGCGCCGTCACGCCTGGCATAAATGTGGCAGTCATGGCAAAGGCAGTCAGGATAGCACAGACTTTTCTATATGTTTTTCCCTTTTTCATAAATCTGTTCTCCTTAATCTTCCTGTTGCTGCAATTAACCTGTTCCTCTGCTCCCGCCGTAATCTCTTTTCATCACCCCCTGGTCTTCCCGCAGAAGCCATATCTGGTTTTGAAACGTTTCGATTTTGATGGGATACACTCCCTGTTTCTCTACTGCACCGGGATATAACAAAAGCGCTCTTTCACGCTCTCATCCGCTGTACTTATTTCCATATTTCACTTTGTTCCGGCACACCACGTCCGCTTATTTCCGAAACGTTTCGGTAAATGTTTGTAATATTATAGCATAATTATCTTTCTTCTACAATTACGCCTTTTATTTTTCTCATTATTTACTATTTTTTCTCTTTTATTTTTGTCTATTCTGTATATTGCACTGTGAATTCAGGCTTTATTTTCCTGATTTTCAACGCAGTCCGTCCTAAATCATGAACATATGGATGAATTTAACATTCTAATTCTGAAATAATATACTCATTCTGTCTTTTTATCTGCTATATTGGATGTAGCAAAACAAACAGGAGGAAACGCGATGAAAGTACTGGCTGTGATCGATTCTTTCAAAGGGAGCATGACTTCCCTGGAAGCCGGGCAGGCTGCCGCCTCGGGCATACTCCGCGCAGACCCGTCAGCGCAGGTGACTGTCAGGGCGCTGGCCGATGGCGGGGAAGGGACGGTGGAAGCGCTGACCAGCAATATGGGCGGCCGGATCCGCAGCGTCCGGGTCACCGGTCCGCTCGGCGACCCGGTCATGTGTGAATATGGGATCATAGACGCTGCCTCCACAGCAGTGATCGAGATGGCAGGAGCGGCAGGGCTTGTGCTTGTCCCGGAGGAGAAAAGGAACCCTCTTTACACCACCACCTATGGCGTGGGCGAAGTGATCCGCGATGCCATCGCTCAGGGCTGCCGCAGGTTCATCATAGGGATCGGCGGCAGCGCGACAAACGACGGCGGTGTCGGAATGCTGCAGGCGCTCGGCTACGGATTTCTGGACAAACAGGACCGTCCGGTCGCATACGGAGCATCCGGGCTTCAGGATCTGGAAACCATCACAGATGATCTTGTGATCCCCGAGCTGTCCCGGTGCCGTTTCCGCATCGCCTGCGATGTCAGGAACGTGCTCTGCGGCAGAGCCGGATGCAGCGCTGTCTTCGGTCCGCAGAAAGGGGCTTCCCCGGAAATGATCCGTCAGATGGATCAGTGGCTGGCCGACTATGCGGCGCTGGCCCGTGAAAAATATCCTCACGCAGATCCATGCGCAGAAGGTACCGGCGCTGCCGGGGGAATGGGATTCGCTTTCCTGACTTTTACAAACGCGCAGCTTGAGTCAGGGATTGACATTGTCCTAGAGGAAACGAAAATGGAAGAGAGCATCAAAGAAGCGGATCTCATCATTACCGGAGAGGGCAGACTGGACGCGCAGACCGCCATGGGCAAGGCTCCCGTCGGCGTAGCCCGCCTGGCACAGAAATATAAAAAACCCGTAGTAGCGCTGGCAGGCAGCGTAACCCGGGATGCCGGCGTCTGCAATGCCCATGGGATCACCGCATATTTCCCGATCGTCCGGGGCGCGGTATCACTGGAAGAAGCAATGAGGAAATTGTCCGCGAATACTGCCTGTGCAGAGGCGAACGCCATCCTGAACTGCGCCGCAGACTCTTCTGTATACTGAGACAGGTCCATTTCTTCCGCCTCTGCGAGCAGGCCTTCAAGCACAGCCTTATCTGCTTTCAGCCTTAAGCCTCCCATCGCGTCGACCAGCCTGTTCCATGCATCGTCCGCGTCTCCCTGCATCGCATCGCCGTCCGCAAGGACCTTCTCTGCCTCCGCAAGGGCGTCTGTGAATTCCTGCTGTCCTGCGGATACATAGTCCTCCAGATCGATCATCCCGGCAAGTTCAACCGCCATCTCAAGGTCTGTCTTGTCAGCGGCTTTCATGCCCAGTGCCTGGACTGCCTTCATCAGCTTATATGCCGCGTCCATCAATTCATCTCTTGTGGCATCCTCATCCGCCATCACTGCCTCGCCCTCAGCGATCGCTTCATTTAATAAGTCTTTGACTGTCTGTACGCAGCCATCCGCATCGCCCGCGGCGAGATGCTCTTTCGCGCTGTTTAAGAAGAACTCCAGCGTTTTCTTGCTGACAGTCTCTTCCGGCTCCTGTGTCTCTCTGATATCCACATCCAGTCTCGGCACTGCGGTATCCCCGCCTTCTTTGCTTCCGATATGCAGGCGGTTTCCGTTCATCTCAGAAAGGGCAAATGTGATCTCTGTCTGATCCGGATACTCCTCCAGATACATCTGCACCAGTTCTGTCACATCGATCCTGATCTCCACAGGCGCTGTCTGTGTCTGGAACGGATCTGACAGAGCGGTCACCGTATCCTGGATGCCGGACTCTGCGTAGAGGATTGACGGCTGATTGCCCCAGATCACGTCTTCCGGGTCTTCCTGCACATTTCCGTTTCCGCCCGGATCAGATTCTTTTCCGATGCCTTCCTCCCAGTCAGACTCAGCCAGGGCCGCTTCGATCCGGTTCTCCCCGTGGTTTCCAGCCTGGAGGCCCTGATATACCAGGGACAGATACGCGCTCTCTACCTCTTTCCCTGTGTATTCGGAAATATCATATTTAATATATGCGATCTTGCAGTCATATCCGCTGTCCGGCCTCTCGCCCTCTCCGAAAAGGCCCTGGGATGTATTCCTCTGTACCTGCAGGAAATATTCGCCTCCCCAGTTCTTTATATTCTCATCGCCCCAGGACTGCGCTGTCGTGTCGTCAGTCGGTGCGATCCCTTCGCGCGCCGCCATGGGATCCACGTATACATCCGTCTTCGCAAATTCTTTCAGGGCTTCTCCGTCAAAAGGCACGACAATAATCTTGCTTCCATGGCTGTCATTCCCGAAGTCCTGTTCCTTTTCCACATCGATGACTGCGAAAGTGACTGCCTTGATCGTACCGTCCTCAATGTATACGTTCGGGCGCTCCAGCTTGGTCCAGTTGTTCTCTGTCCCATCCTCGTATGTAAGGAAATTTTGCTTCGGCGTATATGCGATGCCGGAGTGGCGCACCCAGTCTGTCACGCCGTCCTCAGACGTCAGGTAATAAGCCTCTTTTGCGTCCCACTTATTGGCAACGATGTGGTACAGCCCGTCCGAGTACCAGATCACCGGATCCTCTACATTTGTATTCGGCATTCCTTCAACCTGCCACCACAGCCCGTTGCTCTGGACCTCCCATATCCCTTCCAGGGAATCCGCGATCGCGATATCCCCGTTTCGGTTTGTGGCCTCGTATCTTCCGTCCGGCCTCACCATGATGCTGACATTTGACAGTGAGAACCCTGACCCGCCTTCCGCCTTCAGCTTGCCTCCGTTCCCGTTGTCGATCAGCTCCCACGGACCGTCCAGGCTTTGGGAAATATGGATCGTGCCGTTGGCGATATCTCCATGCATGCCTGTGTCGCTGACAGAGATCGCATATTTGTATCCTTCCGCATACAGGGGATCTGACTCACTGATCTCAAACGCGAATACATTGTGCCCTGCGCCTTCGCACCAGTCCGGCCAGATCGGGCCCATATCCTCATACGGGCCGTACAGGCTGTCGCTGACCGCGTACACAGCCTGTGACCCCTGTCATCCGGAGATGCCGTCCTGTCCCCAGTGACCGCCTGCCTGATTCCAGCGGCTTGCAAACATATAATACTTCCCGCTTTCGTCATCTTTGAGTATAGCTCCGTCCCAGTAAGAATAATCCGACAGATCCCGGTCCTCCAGTCCGTTGCCCTGGTCTCTCGCTCCCACCAGATCCGCCCCCCCAGCAGTCCTCTGTCAGCCCTTCAACGATGGGCATGGGCAGAAAACAATCCATAAACTGCGTCACTGCTTTGGTCTCTTCTCTGCTGTTTTCCTGTGCCTGCACATCCGGCGCTGACAGAAATGCCGTACATGCCAGCGTCCCCGCTACGGCAAATGCCACTGCTTTTTTCGTGATTTTCCTCATAATCTCTCCCTTTCTTTTGTGTAATATATTTGGCCGCCTTTTTCCGAAACGTTTCGGTTTTGATGGCATGATTATATCAAAATTGTCATTTATTTTCAATCTGCATTTATATTTTTCGCATTTCATACAATTTTTCCAGTTATTTTTTGTATATTATGCCTTCCCGCTGTCGATTCTCATGCACTGTGACATAGCACCTTCTCTTTTTGGTAATTTCATGTACCTTTTTCCATGATAATGGTAATTTATTCACACATTTCACTATATCTATTGCTTTTTAAGTATCTGTTATGTATCATGTTATATAATTTCAACAGGTTTCCAGGTGTTTTATTTGAGATAATTGTCAATTTTGCCGCATGTGCGCAAACAGAGGTAACTGACTACAGGTAAATGTGCTGAACTTTTATGAAATTATCCCTCTGACAATTGCCCATCGACCCTGGCAATTGTCTTTTTTGTTGCAAAACAGGATACCAGGTTGAAATCCGCAGTGAAAATCTATATTCGGAAAGGAGGAATGAAAATCAGGATCGATAAAATCAGAACATTTATGTTCGGAGAAAAACAAGGAGGAAAAATATGAAAAAAAGATTTCGGAAACTCTTAAGCTTTGCCATGGCAGCTGCAATGACAGTTACCCTGCTGCCGGCTACAGCCTCAGCGGCTCCGGACGCAGCTGAGGGCGAAGCAAACGACAACCTTTTAAGGATCTGGTACGATGAACCTGCCACAGACTGGCAGACAGAAGCTCTTGCCATCGGCAACGGCTACATGGGCGGCCTGGTGTACGGCGGCGTGGCTTCAGACAAGATCCACCTGAACGAAAAGACAGTTTGGGACGGCGGTCCTGCCGGCGGAGAAGCCAACACGAACAACTACAATTACGGCAATACAAATCCCATCGACACAGAGGAACAGCGCCAGGCGATCAGGGACAACCTCAATACGATCCGGGAGAAACTGGAGGACAAATCCCAGTATGTCTTCGGCTATGATGAGAATTCTTATTCATCCGCCGGAACAGGGACCAACGGAGACGCGATGGATGACCTCAACAAGCTGATGGGAGACTTAACAGGCTACAGTGCTCCCAGGGACTATGCGAGCATCTTCATCAACAGCCATGATGTAGATGAGAGCCAGGTAAGCGGATATATCCGTGATCTGGATATGCGCACCGCGCTCGCGACAGTAAGCTATGACTACGAAGGCGTCCACTATACCCGCGAGTATTTCAACAGCTATCCTGACAATGTACTTGTCATCCGGCTGACAGCGGATAAAGACGGCATGATCGACTTTGACACCAATCTCCAGTCTGTATTCTCCTACTCTGCTTCCAATACAGCAGAGGGCGATACGATCACACTGAGAGGTTCCCTGTCAAGCAACGGGCTGATCGCAGAGGCGCAGCTGAAGGTCATTCCGGAAGGCGGAGAAATGACAGTAGACGGCTCTTCCATCAATGTAACGGACGCGGATGCAGCGACACTGATCCTTGCGTGCGGCACAGATTATAAGATGGAGCTCCCGTCCTTCCGCGGCGAGGATCCGCACGCAGCTGTAACAGAGCGTGTAAACGCTGCAGCTGAAAAAGGCTATGACGCACTGAAGGAAGACCATGTGGCAGACCACTCCGCACTGTTCTCTCGTCTGGAGATCGGATTCAACGAAGAGATCCCGCAGATCCCGACAGATGAACTGATCCAGAAATACCGCAACATGGTAGACGGCAACGGCGGTGAGATCCCGACAGAGGCAGAGCAGCGTGCGCTGGAGATCATCTGCTATCAGTTCGGACGTTATCTGACGATCGCAGGTTCCCGTGAAGGCGCGCTTCCGACCAATCTCCAGGGTGTCTGGGGCGAAGGAAGCTTCACATGGTACGGCGACTATCACTTTAACATCAACATCCAGATGAACTACTGGCCGACACTGGCAAGCAACCTTGCAGAGTGCCAGATCCCGTACAATGATTTCCTCGATGTTCTGCGCGTAGCAGGGCAGGATGCTGTAACAGCTGCATTCGGTATCGAGAATGAAGACGGAGAAAACGGATGGCTCGTCGGATGCTTCAGTACACCGTACATGTTCGCATCCATGGGACAGAAGGGCAATGCGGCAGGCTGGAACCCGATCGGTTCTGCATGGGCCCTCCTCAATGCTTATGAGTATTATCTGTACACAGGCGATATGGACTACTTAAGAGACGAGCTCTATCCGTCCATGAAGTCTGTAGCGAACTTCTGGAATGAAGCTCTTTACTGGAGCGACAGCCAGCAGAGATATGTATCCTCTCCGTCCTACTCACCGGAGAACGGACCGATCGTAGCAGGTGCATCCTATGACCAGCAGTTTATCTGGCAGCACTTTGAAAATACGATCGCAGCGGCAGAGACTCTCGGCGTAGACCAGGATCTGGTAGCTGAGTGGAGAGAGAAACAGGAAAACCTGGATCCGGTCATGGTCGGCGACAGCGGACAGGTAAAAGAATGGTACGAAGAGACTACATTCGGCAAGGCTCAGGCAGGCGATCTTGCAGAGATCGACATCCCGCAGTGGAGAGTCAGCCTTGGAGCATCTTCCGGCGGACAGGAGCCTCCGCACAGACATCTGTCTCACCTGATGGCTCTGTATCCGTGCAACATTATCAGCAAAGACAATCCGGAGTACATGGACGCGGCTATGGTAACACTGGAAGAGCGCGGCCTGGACGCTACCGGATGGTCCAAAGCACACAAACTGAACCTCTGGGCACGCACAGGACACTCTGAGGAAGCTTTTGAGATCGTACAGTCCGCAGTGGGCGGAGGCAACTCTGGATTCCTGACAAACCTCTTCTCATCACACGGCGGCGGCGCGAACTACAAAGGATACCCGATCTTCCAGATCGACGGAAACTTCGGCTACACAGCAGGTGTCAATGAGATGCTTCTCCAGAGCCAGCTCGGCTACGTACAGTTCCTTCCGACACTTCCGGAAGAGTGGAACACAGGTTTTGTAAACGGCATGGTAGCACGCGGCAACTTTGAGATCGACATGAAGTGGACTGACGGCGTGGCTGATTACTTTACAGTTACATCCCGCAACGGCGGCGAATTTACAGCTGAATACCCGGGTCTGTCCGAGTACACAGTCATTGATGCTCAGGGAAATCCGGTAGCAACAGAGAATTTAAGTGCTGACAAGATCTCCTTCCAGACTGAGCAGGGCGCAACTTATACAATTACTACGGAGACACAGACAGAAACAGTCAGCAAGAAGACACTTGAGTACTTCCTGAACAGTGCAAAAGAGCACCTTGCAAACGGCGATGTTGACGACTGCGTACAGGCAGTCAAGGATCTGTTCAACGAAGCGATCGCAGAAGGCGATGCAGTAATGGCAGATGAGAACGCTACAAGAGATCAGGTCATCAATACAGCATTCAAGCTGATGAAAGCGATCCAGGCCCTGAATATGAAGGCAGCGGATCTGACAGATCTTGAGATGGCGGTAGAACTGGCTGAGATGATCGATCTGAACAATTATGTATCTGCAGGCCAGCAGGCATTCACCGATGCTCTTGCAGCGGCAAAAGATATCCTGGCAGACGGCAATGCAATGCAGGCAGAGGCTGATTCCGCTTGGAACGCACTTGTAAACGCAATGTCAAGCCTGAGGATGAAGGCGAACAAGGATGCCCTCGAATCACTCCTGAATGAGGTAGCAGGTCTTGACCTGACGCAATACACTGAAGAGTCTGTGGCTGTATTCAGCAACGCACTTGCATCTGCAAAGGCAGTATTCGCAAATGCTGCTCTTTCCGTAGATAATCAGGATGAGGTTGACAACGCAGTCGCCGTCTTAAGAAGTGCAAAGGACGGTCTGGTTGCGAAATCAGAAACTCCTGATCCGGAAAATCCGGGCGGAGATACTGGCGATACTGGCGATACCGGAAATACCGGCGACACTGGCAATACCGGTAATACTGGCAACACAGGCAATACTGGTAACACAGGCAATACTGGTAACAGCGGCAATAACAACAATGCCGGCGGCAGCAACAACAGTTCAGCAAACAAAGCTGCAAAGACCGGAGACGCAGCTCCGATCGCAGGTCTGATGATGCTTGTCATCTTCTCAGGCGCGGCTGCTGTCGTTGTATCAAAGAAACGGGCAAGATAAGTGTGATCAATAAGCTTCTATAAGAAACAACTGTTTCTTTTCAAAAAGAAGGCCCTGTTTTATCCCCCGGGACTGACAGTCAGTCCCGGGGGATTTGTTTGCACTTTATTATCCATACCGCTCTTTATAATCCGTACCGCTCTTTAAAATCCTCATACTGCTGTTCCCGCAGTTCTTCTGTTCTCTGGTCTCCCGCGCGGCCGGCAAAATATAACGGTACGGACGCCGCAGCCAGGATGAACGCACCGCCGACAGCCATCAGGATCAGCCAGCGGACTCCCGCGCGAAGCACAGGCCTGGTCATCGTCTGATTGAGATCATTGATATTGAGCACCTGTGCGTATCTTCTCTTTCCACAGCATGGGCATTGAAATTTTTTTGCATAATAACTGTACTGCGGACGGTTTATAAATGCGCCGCCCTGTATTTTGGTCCTGGTCACACTTTTATATTTGGACATATAACTCTTTGTAAATTCTGCTGAGCTCACCTCATACTCTGTACCGCATTTTTCACACTTCACATGTCCGACAAAACCAGCCTCCGCAGCTAAATCCCTGCCATGCCGTATAAACTGGATGCCGCAGAAAATAACCCACGCCAGTAAAGCAATGCCCATAATTGTCAATATAATAACCTCTGCAAACATTTGTCAATTCCTTTCCTCTCTCTCATTCGCTGATACGGTAATGACCTGTAATATCATCTCTGCTCTCAAGGATATCTTCCTCATATGACTTCTGAAGCGGACCATTGTGGTGGATCACATAAGCGATTCCATCGTCATTTCTCTTGTCAGAAACAATTCCGATATGATTCTCAAATATTACGATATCCCCGCCCTGCCACTGGCTGATATCATAAATATCCGTGGTGAGCGGCACCGCCGTATGGGCGAAATATACTTTCAGATTGTCCACTCTCCGAAAATCAATATTAATATCCGGCTGCTCAATATCATACTCCTCCGGACGTATGCTGATGTCCTCATTCACCAGTTCCATTAGATCATAGCCGGCACTTCTCAGTGCATTTGCCAGAAGATCCGTACAGACTCCATATTGATCGTCAGGATATCCTGTAGGATAGTATTTACTTTTATAAACCGGCTTCGTGTCAATATAGGCTCTCGCTCCCTGCAGGATATCCGTCTGATCGTCTATCCCGTCCCCGTCCCTGTCCACAGAGCTTCGGAAGTCTGCTATTCCAAAGTCTTCATTCTCCTTTGCTTCAACCGGCGCGCTGCTTGTTCCGATAAAATAGGATCGGCAGCGCCAGACAATACATCCGGCCGTGACCAGCAGGATCAGGATAACTGCTGAAATGATGATCTTTTTCTTTGTCATAAGGTATCACCTCCCAATAAAACTGCTGAGTACAGAAATGCGGCCAGCTCATCAAGATCAAATACCTTCAATTCATCTGCCGCACATTCCGGGATCCTGCGGTATCGCTCCAGTTCTTCAAGTATATGGTAAATGCCTGGATAATCAGCTTCCTCAATTCCCGGATCTGTCCCAGGCTTCAGTTCAGCCGGAAGATTATACTCCCTGCTGAGCCTTGTATTCATCCTTGTGTAATCTCCGTAATAGTACTCTTCCGAGAGATATCGCTTCGGAGAGATGCGCTCTCCGCTTTTTTTCAGCAGGACCTCCGTGATCTCGCTCCTGATCCCTGTCTCTCTTCCGCTTTTATCATAAAATGTCACGATCCTTGGAATATAATCCCGGAAGAAACATCTGTCGATGTAGAGATGAAACAGATACCCCCGGTACACTGCCCCATTTGCACCGTTCATCCTGTCCGCATACTTTCCGGCAAACCGGCCGGGATGGGGCCATTCCATCATACGATCCCTGTACGCCGGATCCCGGAAATGCGACACAGCCTTCGCCTCGTATCCTTTTGTGCTGTCAGGGAGCAGATTCCCGATATAAAAATCATTCTGCTGCTGCGGATCCCTGCACAGGGGATCATCGGGATTCTTATTTAATATACTGTCCAGATACATTTTCGCGGCAGTCAGATGTAAAATATAGCCTGGCATTTCATCACTTTCCTTATTATTATAATTTTCTGTCCGGATCTCTGTATCACAGACAACATTAATATCAGAAATAATCGCACCTACATTTTAGGAAGAAAGGATATGCCTGTCAACAACAGTATGAAAAAAGCGCCCGGAAGATTTCTCCTCCGGGCGCTCCCTCTCATTCCTGTGAAATTATCCGTATACCTTCAAAACTACATACAAAGAATCATCATCCATCTTACCTATCACCG
>DWUV01000116.1 GCA_019120595.1 Candidatus Mediterraneibacter tabaqchaliae
GCAAAAGGGGTCAGACCCCTCTGAAGAGGGGTCTGACCCCTTTTGCCGAAGTTGTCTGAATATTCCAACTTCAAAAAAATCTCTTGACACTCCTCTCTTTGTCATATATAATTATTTTTGCTGTGAACGAGACAGCATTTTATGTGCGATTAGCTCAGCTGGATAGAGCGTCTGGCTACGGACCAGAAGGTCGGGAGTTCGAATCTTCTATCGCACGTCGGAATAGCATCTTCGATATGAAGATGCTATTTTTGTACTCTTCTTTTCTTTATCAGAATTTATCCAACTTTTGGAAATGAAGATTTTTTATATCTAAAACACCGTATCGAAAACAATGGCGGCCATAAAGATCTGAAGACCGACTGCTCTTTATGACCGCCTGGATCTGTCCTGATATTTCTCTAACAGAGTAAAAGTATATCCCTGTCTTTTCTATTCCGCCGCATCCGCCGCAAACTTCTCCGCCTGCGCCCTGATAAGCTCCTCATCCGCAAAGTAATCGATCTTCATAGCCGCCTTCACTTCCTTCAGCGTCTGCGCAGCCACCTTTTCCGCCTTCTCACTGCCTTTTCTGAGGATCTCGTACACTGCCGGTATATCCTTCTGGAGCTCTTTTCTCCTTGTCCTGATCGGTTCCAGCTCTGCCTGCAGCACATTGTTCAGGAAGCGTTTCACCTTCATGTCTCCCAGTCCGCCTCTCTGGTAATGCGCCTTCAGCTCATCCAGGTCTTTGTACTCCGGCAGAAACTCCAGGAAGTATTCCGGCCTGCAGAATGCATCCAGATAGGTAAACACGGTATTTCCCTCCAGGCTTCCCGGATCCTCGATACGGATATGGTTCGGGTCCGTGAACATGCTGAACACTTTCTTCTTAATGTCCTCCGGCTCCTCGGAAAGATAAATACAGTTGCCCAGGGATTTGCTCATCTTCGCCTTCCCGTCGATACCCGGCAGGCGCATGCACGCCTCGTTATCCGGGAGCAGGATCTTCGGCTCCACGAGCGTCTCCCCATACACAGAATTAAACTTGTGCACGATCTCTTTCGTCTGCTCCAGCATAGGCATCTGGTCTTCCCCTACCGGCACGACCGTTGCCTTAAATGCAGTGATATCCGCAGCCTGGCTGATCGGATACGTAAAGAATCCGACCGGGATGCTCGCCTCGAAATTCCTCATCTGGATCTCTGATTTCACTGTGGGATTGCGCTGCAGCCTGGACACTGTCACAAGATTCATATAATAAAATGACAGCTCGCAAAGCTCCGGCACCTGAGACTGGATAAACAGCGTGGATTTCTCCGGGTCCAGCCCGCACGCCATATAATCAAGCGCCACCTCGATAATATTCTGGCGCACCTTCTCCGGGTTATCCGCATTATCCGTCAATGCCTGCGCATCCGCGATCATAATAAAAATATCGTCAAAATCTCCTGTATCCTGGAGCTCTACCCTTCTCCTTAAGGAGCCCACATAATGCCCCACATGGAGCCTCCCCGTAGGACGGTCTCCGGTAAGCATGATCTTCTTCATCTCTCTGTTCCTCCTGATAACTTAGTCCCTGTTTATTTCCTGTTGATCCAGATCCGATCTCTATTTATTCTGCAGGAGCGGTCTCTTCTGCTTCGCATAATGAGGCTCCTTTTTCTTCTCTGCCGCATAGACGAACTGGTAGAGCACACACGCCATCACTCCGGCTCCGATCACATCCAGTACGGAATGCTGTTTTAAAAACATCGTCGCAAGGATGATCAGCCCCGCAAGCACATACGCTCCCCCGCAGACACACGGATGCTTCCTGAGCTCCGCGCTCTCATGGACCGCGATGCACACGCCCAGCGAGTTAAACACATGCAGGCTCGGGAATACGTTCGTACATGTATCCGCCCTGTATAACACCCGGACCATATCTACGAAAATGTTGTCGCGGGCAAATACAGCGGGACGCAGATCCTGCCCGTTCGGAAAGACCGTGGACACGATCAGAAATACCGTCATCCCCGTAAACATAAATTTCGCCAGTTTATAAAAGCCCGAGACATCTTTAAAAAAGAAATATAAAAATGCCGCCGCGATAAACGCAAACCACATCAGATACGGTATGATAAAAAATTCGTTGAACGGGATCCACTCGTCCAGCCTGGTCTGGATCACGTGATAGTGCGTGGTGACATGCCTCTCCAGGAATAGAAACCACGGCATATATATAAGGATGTACAAGAACACCCAGGCATGTTTATATTTTCTGATCCGCTCAGCGAACCTGCCTTTTCGTTCCATATGGTGATACCCCTTTTAATATTGTACTCAGCCTGCTGCTTCCGCCTTCTTACTTTCTCCCGCCTCATCCTTCCGAAAATGCCCTTATCCTGCGGGCATCTCTCTTATCCGCATCCGATTATAACACGATTTAAAACGTACAACAACCTCGTTCACAAAACCTTTAGCAAATCTTTCGTTTCATATTCCATTTCTTATTCCGTTTCATTCTTCCGTTTCGGGAGGGCATCCTGCCCCATTGTCCAGGAGCCGCCTTCACCCGGTGATCACCCAGATCCCGGAATCCAGGATCCCTGCCTCTGCCGTTCTCCGAGGGAATCCCGGCTCACCGTCGGTATGCAGCGGAAGAGGTGTATCCGTCTCCACGCGCACGCTCCTGCACTTAAGGATCGTGATACCTTTGGATCCTGTATGTTTTCCGCCGAACGCCAGCGGCAGGAGACACAATATCTTCGGCACCGGCAGCCCATGCGCCACGATCACATCCAAAAGCCCGTCATCCGGGGATGCGTCCGGGCAGAATTTAAATCCGCCTCCCTCATAGGGAAGATTCATAAACGCCGCGAAATATGTTCCCGGGAACTCCCGCCTGCTGCCATCTTCCATCGTAAGGGTCAGATGCGCCGGCCGGTCCTTTGCCAGACGGTCAAGGGCGACCACAGCGTAACTCAGTTTCCCCAGGCCCAGCCTGTTTAAGATCACTTTCCACCTGGACACACAGACCTCATGGCACACCGCCGCGTCAAACCCGATCCCCGCGCTCACGAGGAACCGCCTGCTGCGCGTTCCGTCCGAGATCACGCCTACATCCATCCTGATCACCTTCCCCGGGCGAAGCACTGCCTCAAGGGCAGCCATCGGATCCTTCGGAAGCCTCAGCCCTCTCGCGAAATCATTGCTCGACCCGATCGGGATATATCCCAGAGTGACCTTCTCCGGCTCCCGGATCCCGTTGATCACCTCATTGAGCGTCCCGTCCCCGCCGAGCACGACAAACGTATGCCCCCTTCCGTCTGATGTCAGCTCCTCAGCAATCTTCCCTGCATCCTTCCTCTTCGCCGTCATATGGACCCTGTATCTGACGCGCTGTTTCTTCAGCTCCGGCTCTATCATCTTCCAGGTCGTCTCTCCCAGCCCGGAGCGGGATTCCGGATTTATAATAAAATCATATTCCATTTCCATGGTTTTATCCCCTGTACTTTTCATCCCCCATACTTTTCATCCCCATGCTTTTTCATCTTCTGCCCCGGTCGGCGCCTTCAGGCCTTCTCCGTATCTGCGGGACAGAGCACTGCGTCAAGATATTTCCCGAGGGAACGGCTCATATTTCCCTCAAAGTCCGCTTTCCCGTGCTTCACACACCACTCAAAAACATTGCCGATCACGATCATACGGATATCCGTAGTAAATTCTTCGATCTCCTCGTTCAGCCTTACCACGCCGGCTTCAACCGCCTTCTCCACATAAGCCTGGACCGTCACGATCGGATACGGTCTCTCCGCGCGGATCGCAGCGTTGAGCGCCTGGTTTTTGGTGTCATAATATTCCGCCATAAACTCCACACCAAGCTCCCGGCAGTATTTTACATAATTCAGATAGACCTGGATGATCCCTTCCTTCACCCCGCTGACGTCATCCGGAACCTCCAGCAGGTCAGGCTCGATCTTTGGCTGGTCCTCGATATAATAAGACAGCAGGTCATCCTTTGTCTTAAAATGGTGGTAAAAGCTGCCGTTAGACACGCCGGCTTCCTCACATATATTTTTAATAGACAGCGCCTCGTATCCGCTCTTCTGGAGGATCCTCTTCGCCGCCTGGAAGATCTTCTCCTTTGTCTCCCTCGATTTTTGCTGCTGTTTGGACATCTGTAATTTCTCGCTCATGATCTCAGTTACTCTCCTGGGTATAATTCCCGCAGCGCGGGGCGAAGCGGAAAGTCCGCTTCGGATTGCACAACGTGTGATCATTATACCACGCGCGCAGGAAAGGAAGCGCCGCGCAGCGGCATTTACTTTCCAAGCCGTGGCTCCCGGTATAATCCCTGCGGAGCAGGGCGAAGCGGAAAGTCCGCTTCGGATTGCACAATGTGTGATCATTATACCACGCCTTCCCTCATCTTTCAAGAAAACAGAGCGGACTCTGCTTCTCTCCCGTATCTTCCCGGTACCCCACCAGTATTTACAGCCCCTGCGCTATACATCCGGCATATATGCCTCAAACGCGGACGGCATGGGGTAGTGTTCCTTCAGCTCCCTCAGCTCTGCGAAAACGATCTCTCCCGGAGCGGCATCCTGTTCCCTCATATTCTTCTCCAGCTCATCCACCATCACTTCATACCCCACCATATGCCATTCCACATGGCTGAATATATGCTTTGCGCTGCCGAGCTTTTTTATCCGTATGGGCATAAGCCCCAGCGATTTCGCATATCGGACAGCTTCTGACTGCTTCAGGTGTCCTTCCGTCCCAGGAAATTCATACAACCCTGCCAGCAGCCCGGTATCCGGACGCTTCCGCACCGCAGTCTTTTCATTGTCACGGAATACCAGGATCGTGCGCTTTTCGATCCTGCGCTCTTTCTTTTTCGCCTTTACCGGGAACTCTGTCTCCCTGCCCTGCGCATGCGCCAGGCAGATCCCGCTTACAGGGCAGATCCCGCACTTCGGCTCCCCGTTCGGCACACACACGATGGCTCCCAGCTCGATCAGGCTCTGGTTGAAATCTCCCGCCGCCTCCGCCGGGATCACTTCTTCCACCTCACGCTCCACCTTTGTCCTGGTCCCTGCCTTCGCGATGTCGCTCCCATCGGCTGTGATCCTTGTCACCACCCGGAGCACATTCCCGTCCACAGCCGGCTTCCTGATACCGTACACAAAGGAACTGACAGCCCCGGCCGTATAGTTCCCGATCCCTTTGAGCCCCCGGATCTCTTCGTACGTCTCCGGGAACCGCCCGCCGTATTTCTCCATGATCTGGCAGGCCGCTTCCTTCAGATTGCGGGCGCGGTTATAGTATCCCAGTCCTTCCCACAACTTCAGCAGACGGTCTTCCGGCACTTCCGCCAGCGCCTTCACATCAGGCAGTTCCTTTAAAAACCGCTCATAATAAGGCTTCACCGCCTCCACCCGGGTCTGCTGGAGCATGATCTCCGAGATCCACACCCGGTATGCATCCATTCTCTTTCTCCAGGGCAGGTCCCTCTGGTTCTCCCGGAACCACTCCACAAGGGGCCGCACTGTCTCCTTCATCTGAGGGCTGTACAGCACGGCATCCACAGGTTCCGAGACCACGATACTGTCCGGGGCCACACTGCAGTCATAAGCCAGGATCTCAACCCCTGACTCCTTTGCCCGCCTCAGCGCTTCCGCGAACGCGGGGTGGGTATCCGTGTTGGGCGTGAAATACGAAACTCCCTTCATCTGGATCACAAAGAAAACATATGCCTCGTACCCTTCCTTTTTCGCCCGGATCAGCTCTTCCAGATGCTTTACCGCGCGGTCGCTGGGCGCGTCAGGGAAACGGCACACCCCGTCCTCTTCCAGCGTCACGCCTTTGATCTCGATGAAGATCCTGCGCTCTCCCGCCTCAACGTACAGGTCAAACCGGGAATTCCCGTACGTAGTCTCCGGCCGTACAAGGGACACGTCCGGAAACAGATTTCCCGCCTCGATCCATTCCTGCACGACACGGTTCGGGATCTGGGAATCCATATTGATCAGACGCTTTCCGCTGCCCGTTTCCTTCTCCACAGCGATCAGATCCCACTTCGTTTTCCTCTCCGGATTGTCGCTCTCCTGCACATAGATCGCCGCGCCGGGACGCAGGAGCTCCGCGCAGCGCCCGGTATTCTTCACATGTATCGTCTCTTTTTTTCCATTTAATTCCGCATACGCGATAAAACGGTTCGGGCGCTCCAAAAAGAGCGCCCTGCTTATTCTCTCATATTTCATTCTATACTCAGCCTTATACTTATGCAGTCCTACAGTATTTTAGAGAGGAATTCCTTCAGCCTCTCGTCCTTCGGATTTCCGAAAAACTCTTCCGGAGGAGCTTCCTCGCGGATCTGTCCGTCGTCCATAAAGATCACTCTCGACGCCACCTCTCTGGCAAATCCCATCTCATGCGTCACCACGACCATGGTCATGCCCTCAGCCGCCAGCTTCTTCATCAGGTCAAGCACTTCTCCTACCATCTCCGGATCCAGCGCTGAAGTCGGCTCGTCAAAGAGGATCACATCCGGGTTCATCGCCAGGGAGCGGATGATCGCCACCCTCTGCTTCTGCCCGCCTGACAGGGTGGACGGATAAGCGTCCGCCTTATCATCCAGCCCGATCCTCTTCAGGAGATCCAGCGCCTGCTGCTTTGCCTCCGCTTTGATCTGCTCCTTTGTCTCTGTGATCGGGATCAGCTCTTCCTTCTTCCCGCGGAAGGTATTTTTCAGGCGTGTCATCCTGTTTTTGCGCTTCGCTTTTTTCAGGTCCTGGCATCTTAAATATGCCGGCGCCATCATCACATTCTGAAGCACGGTCTTGTTGTTAAACAGGTTAAAATGCTGGAATACCATCCCCATATGCCTGCGGTGCAGGTTGATGTCCACCTTCATGTCCGCGATATCGACCCCTTTGAAGACAATGCTTCCCGCTGTGGGATCCTCCATACAGTTCAGGCACCGCAGGAATGTACTCTTACCGGAACCGGAAGGCCCGAGCACAGCGACGATGTCCCCTTTGTTGATGGTGATATTGATGCCCTTTAAGATCTCAAGATCCCCGAAACTTTTCCTAAGATTAATTACGTCTATCACTCTTCTTCAGGCTCCTTTCCAGTAATTTGACCAGCAGTGTGATCACAAGTACGATGACGATATAGATCAGCGCCATCACCAGATACGGAACCATGAACTCGTAGTTGTTCGTTCCGATATAGTTAAATGCCACATAAAGGTCCGCCGCGCCGACAAAGCTTACGACTGACGTCTCTTTGATCAGGGCGATGAACTCATTCCCCAGTGTGGGAAGGATGTTTTTCACTGCCTGCGGGATCACGATCTTTGACATGCTCGCCCCAAAGCTCAGGCCCACTGCCCGTCCGGCCTCCATCTGTCCCGGATCCACGGACTGGATGCCGCTCCTCATGATCTCTGATATGTACGCGCCGCTGTTTAATCCAAACACAAGCATCGACACCTGTACCCCGGTGATATTCCAGCCGATGATCGGCAGGAGGACATAGTAAAATACAAGGAGCTGTACCACCATGGGCGTACCACGGAACAGCGCCACATAAAAGCTGCAGATCCCGTTGAGCACTCTCGGGAGCACCTTATACTTCGGCAGAACGCGCACCGTCGCGATCACCGTACCGATCAGGATACCGATGATCAGGCCGCACACCGCGATGAGAAGCGTATTCTGCAGACCTTCCACAACCCTGGTATAGCCGTTCTGATCTATAAATATCTCTATAAACTTATCTATCTTCTGACTAAAATTTCCCATTGCCTTCCCTTCTTAAAAGAAGGAAAACGCATGCACCTATGACAGAACGCCATTGATGCCTGTATTTCCCTTCTCATTTCAGTCCTG
>DWUV01000117.1 GCA_019120595.1 Candidatus Mediterraneibacter tabaqchaliae
AATTCCTCAAAAAATCGGCAGATTGGCACTTTGGGTAGACATAGCTATTTTTTTATTGCAGTTTGCGGAAACTCAAGAATGTTGCCTATAAATGTCCCTCGTGAAATGTCCCTTAAGGATGCATTGCCTCATGCTCCCTTTTGATCTCAGCAAAGCAGTCCGGCGCGGTCCACCTGCTGTTCGTCGGGGTGAGGATCGCTTTGTAGGGGAAGGGGCCTGCCCCGCATTTTCTCAGCGCGGCAAGCGCCTGGTTGAGCCGGCTGTCGTCGAGAAAGCAGAAGACGAGCATGGTATCCGGAAGCTCCGGACCGTCGTAAGTGCCCTCGGCAGGCGTCATTTCTTTGATCCCGGCGAGGACGCCCAGAGGCTGGTTATATTCTGAAGGCGCGACCTTTTTCAGCCGGACGCGGAGCGGGAACAGCGCCATCTCCAGCTTTAAAAGGCGGTCTTTTTCGGGCGGGTTAAAAAGTAAGATCGTTTCTTTCATATGATAAATTCTCCTGAAATTGTATTTGCAGTCTTTATTTTAAATGAAACAAGAGAAAAAGGAAAGGGCTTCCGCAGGGAAATCAGAGAAAACGGCAGCAGTAACAGGCTGGAGAAAGATTCATATTTATATTATAGAAGGAATGCGGTTATGTGCGGAGGGTGCGGGAATGAGGCTTTGCGAATTAAGGGACAGAGAAGTGGTCAATATCTGCAGCGGGAGGCGTCTCGGCTGTATCGTGGATGTGGAGATCAATATCTGCAACGGAGAGGTGGAGGCGGTGATCATCCCGGGACCGGGAAAGATCTGCGGATTCCTCGGGACGGATTGCGAGTATGTGATCCCGTTTGCGTGTATCAGGAAGATCGGGCCGGATATCGTGATCGTGGAGATACAGGAAGAAAAGTTTTTGCAAAAATTTTAACGATTGTGTATAATGGACGCAGATTGCAGAATAAGTCCGAAATGAATGCGGAGAAAGGCGGAAAAAGTATGAGATGTCCCTATTGCGGAAACCCGGATACAAGAGTGATCGATTCCAGACCGGCAGAGGATAAGAGCTCCATCAGAAGGAGACGTTCCTGCGACGAGTGCGGCAGGCGTTTTACGACCTATGAGAAAGTGGAGACCATTCCCCTGATCGTGATCAAGAAGGATAACAACCGCGAGCAGTACGAGCGGTCAAAGATCGAGCATGGCGTGCTCAGCGCGTGCTATAAGCGTCCTGTTCCGGCGGAAGCGATCCAGAAGACTATCGATGCCATTGAGCTGGAGATCTTTAACCGGGAGGAGAAGGAAATCCCCAGCAGCGTGATCGGAGAGATCGTCATGGACAAGCTGAAAGACCTGGATCCCGTGGCTTACGTCCGGTTTGCGTCAGTTTACCGGGAATTCAAGGACGCGAATACATTTATGGATGAACTGAAGAAGTTCCTCCAGTAACAGGGCGGAGACAATGATATGCGGACCTATAAGCTGACCATTGCCTATGACGGGACGCGCTATCAGGGATGGCAGAGGCAGGCGAATACCGATCAGACGATCCAGGGGATCCTGGAAAGGACAGTCGGGGATATGCTCAGAAAAACAGGAAATCTCCGGGAGGATTTTCCGGTCGAGGTCAACGGTTCCGGGAGGACGGACGCCGGAGTCCATGCCAGAGGGCAGACTGCCAGCGTTGTACTGCCCGGGCTTGCGGCGGAAGGCTTTTTTACGGAAAAAGTAAACTCCGCTCTTCCGGCGGATATCCGCATCCTGGATGCGGAGCTTGCGAAGAATGGGTTCCATGCCCGCAGGAGCGCGGTGGGAAAAGCGTATGAATATCACATTGACACCGGGGAAAAGCCGGATGTATTTGCAAGACGGTACTGTTATCATTATCCCCATGAGCTGGATCTTGACAGGATGAGAGCGGCAGCGGAGTATCTGACCGGAACTCATCTGTTCAGCGGGTATACGGATAAAAAGGATGGAAACTCCACAAAGAGGACGATCTATGATATAATGGTCACCGGACAAGACAGCAGGGTGACTATTGAATACAGGGGGACAGGCTTTTTGTACCATATGGTGCGCATACTGACAGGCACGCTGATCGAGGCGGGTGCACATCAGCGCTCCGCGGAGAGCGTCCTTGACGCACTGAGGTCGGGAGACAGGTCCCGGGCCGGCTTTCTCGCCCCGGCGGGAGGGCTGTTTCTGAAAGAAGTATGGTACAGATAGAGAGAAACAGGGACAGATACAGACGGATCTGTCCCTCATTCAGTCCGGGGACGGATATGATATAAGGAGGGAATGCATGAAACTCATATCATGGAATGTAAATGGCATACGGGCGTGTGTCCAGAAGGGCTTCCTGGATTTCTTTAAGGAAGCGGACGCGGATATCTTCTGCATCCAGGAGACGAAGATGCAGGAAGGCCAGCTCACACTGGACCTTCCGGGCTATCATCAGTATTGGAACTACGCTGTCAGAAAAGGATATTCGGGGACCGCGGTATTTACCAAAAAGGAACCGCTCTCTGTGTCTTACGGGATCGGGATCGAGGAGCATGACCAGGAAGGGCGCGTCATTACGTGTGAATTTGACGATTTTTATTTCGTCACAGTGTACACCCCGAATTCCCAAAACGAACTGGCAAGGTTGGATTACCGCATGAAGTGGGAGGATGATTTCCGCGCGTACCTGAAAAACCTGGAGAAGACAAAACCAGTCATCGTGACAGGAGATATGAATGTGGCGCATAAAGAGATCGATCTTAAGAATCCGAAGACAAACCGGAAAAACGCCGGATTTACGGATGAAGAGCGACAGAAGTTCAGCGAGCTTCTGGATGCCGGATTTATCGATACGTTCCGGTATTTCTATCCGGAACAGGAGGGGATCTATTCCTGGTGGTCCTACCGGTTCAGCGCGCGGGCAAAGAACGCAGGGTGGCGTAT
>DWUV01000118.1 GCA_019120595.1 Candidatus Mediterraneibacter tabaqchaliae
GTTTCTATGGCAAATATTTTCTCCAACGGTGAGATACCGGAGCTGGAGATCATTGCGTATGAGAAGGAAGACACAGACAGGCTGATCCAGTATATGATGGAAGGCGCTGAGTAAGCTCTTGGCGGGAGCAGGCACCTGCCGGAAAGACAGGACAGAATAACAAGGGCAGTTTCCGAAAAGGGAGCCGCCCTTTTGCTTTAATTGAGGTAAGAGATGAGTTTTGTACATTTGCACGTCCATACAGAATACAGTCTTCTGGATGGCTCGAATAAGATAAAAGAATATGTTGCCAGAGTGAAAGAGCTCGGGATGGACAGTGCGGCGATCACAGACCACGGCGTGATGTACGGCGTGATCGATTTCTATCGGGAAGCGCGCCGGCAGGGTATCAATCCGATCCTGGGATGCGAAGTCTATGTGGCGCCGAATTCCCGGTTTGACCGTGAAGTCACGGGCGGGGACGACAGATATTATCACCTGGTGCTTCTGGCTGAAAATAATAAAGGCTATGCGAATCTCATGAAAATCGTATCAAAAGGCTTTGTGGAGGGATACTATTACAAGCCCCGCGTGGACAAATCGCTTTTGAGAGAATATCATGAGGGGATTATCGCGCTGAGCGCCTGCCTGGCGGGAGAAGTGCAGCGCTATATCGTGAAGGGGCTTTATGACGAAGCGAAAAAGACTGCCCTGGAATATCAGGATATCTTCGGCGAGGGAAATTATTTCCTCGAGCTGCAGGATCATGGAATTCCGGACCAGGCGCTGGTAAACCAGCAGCTTTTGAAAATGTCACAGGAGACGGGAATCGAGCTGGTGGCGACTAATGATGTCCATTACACGTATGCGGAAGATGCGAAACCTCATGATATTCTGCTCTGTATACAGACAGGGAAGAAGCTCTCTGATGAAAACAGGATGAGATATGAGGGCGGTCAGTATTATGTGAAATCTCCGGAGGAGATGGAGAAGCTCTTCCCCTATGCCCTCCAGGCGCTGGATAACACTCAGAGGATTGCAGACCGGTGCCATGTGGAGATCGAGTTCGGGGTCACGAAGCTGCCCAAGTATGACGTGCCGGACGGGCTGACTTCCTGGGAATATCTTCAGAAACTCTGCTATGAAGGGCTTGAGAAACGCTATGGGGAGCCGACAGAGGAGCTGAAGGCCAGGCTGGCGTATGAGCTGGATACGATCCGGAACATGGGGTATGTAGATTACTTCCTCATCGTGTGGGATTTTATCAAATATGCCAAGGACCACGGTATCGCGGTCGGGCCGGGTAGGGGATCAGCGGCGGGGAGCATCGTCTCCTACTGCCTGGGCATCACTACCATTGATCCGATCCGCTACCAGCTCCTGTTCGAGCGGTTCCTGAACCCGGAGCGTGTATCCATGCCGGATATCGACGTGGATTTCTGTTTTGAGCGCAGGCAGGAAGTGATCGATTACGTTGTGCGCAAGTATGGCAAGGACAGGGTCGTGCAGATCGTTACGTTCGGAACGCTTGCCGCCCGGGGCGTCATCCGCGATGTGGGAAGAGTGATGGACCTTCCGTATGCGTTTGTGGACAGCATCGCGAAAATGATCCCCCAGGAACTGAATATCACGATCGACAAGGCGCTGAAGGAGAATCCGGAGCTGAGGCGGACTTATGAAAATGACGAGCAGGTGAAGACCCTCATCGATATGGCGAAGCGCCTGGAAGGGCTTCCGCGGCACAGTTCCATGCATGCGGCGGGCGTAGTCATCAGCCAGAAATCCGTGGACGAATACGTGCCTCTGTCCAGGGCTGCGGACGGTACAATCACCACCCAGTTCACCATGACGACCCTGGAGGAGCTGGGGCTTTTGAAGATGGATTTCCTGGGATTGCGGACGCTGACGGTGATCCAGAACGCGGTGCAGATGGCGAGAAAGAAGGAGCCATCCGTAAATATGGAGAAGACCGATTACAATGACGCAAAGGTGCTGGACTATATCGGCACAGGGAAGACGGACGGTATCTTCCAGCTCGAGAGCGCGGGGATGAAGAGCTTCATGAAGGAACTGAAGCCCCACAGCCTGGAAGATATCATCGCCGGCATTTCCCTGTACCGTCCGGGCCCCATGGATTTTATCCCCCAGTACATCAAGGGAAAGAACGACGCGTCGTCCATTACCTATGACTGCCCGCAGCTGGAACCGATCCTGGAGCCGACCTACGGGTGTATCGTGTACCAGGAGCAGGTCATGCAGATCGTGCGCGACCTTGCGGGGTACACTCTGGGGAGGAGCGACCTTCTGCGCCGCGCTATGTCCAAGAAAAAAGGCGACGTCATGCAGAAGGAGCGTCAGATCTTTGTCTATGGGGATGAAGAGGCGGATGTGCCGGGATGCGTGAAGAACGGGATCGATGAGAAGACAGCGAATAAGATCTATGATGAGATGATCGATTTCGCGAAATACGCGTTTAACAAATCCCATGCGGCGGCATATGCGGTAGTGGCATATCAGACCGCATGGCTGAAATATTATTATCCTGTGGAGTTTATGGCAGCGCTCATGACGTCTGTCATCGATAATCCGTCGAAAGTGGCGGAGTATATTTACAGCTGCCGCCAGATGGGGATCAAAATCCTGCCGCCGGATATCAACAGAGGAGAGGCGGATTTTTCCGTTGACGGCGGGAATATCCGATACGGGCTTGCAGCCATCAAGAGCATCGGCCGCCCGGTCGTGCAGGCGGTCATTGAGGAGCGGAAGGCATTCGGGCCTTTTAAGAATCTGGAGGATTTTATTACCCGGATGTCATCGAAGGATGTGCTCAACAAAAGGGCGATCGAGAACTTTATCAAAGCCGGGGCCCTGGACGCGCTGGGCGGGACCAGGAAGCAGTTTATGAGCATCTATGTGCAGATCGTGGACCATGTGAACCAGGAAAAGAAATACTCCATGTCAGGCCAGATGAGCCTCTTTGATCTGGTCGGGGAGGAAGAAAAGGCGGATTTCCAGATCCGTATGCCGGATGTGGGAGAGTATGCAAAGGAAAACCTGCTGGCATTTGAGAAAGAAGTGCTAGGGATCTATGTCAGCGGACACCCTCTGGAAGAGTACGAGGAGAAATGGAGAAAAGTGATCTCCGCGACCACGCTGGATTTCCAGCCGGACGAGGAGACGGGAAGGACGAAGGTGCGGGACGGTTCCAGACAGATCATCGGCGGAATGATCACAGATAAGACTGTGAAGCATACAAGGACGAACCAGATGATGGCATTCGTCACGGTGGAAGATCTGCTGGGCACAGCGGAGGTCGTTGTTTTTCCGCGGGATTATGAAAGCAGCCGGGAATTCCTCGAGGTGGACAGCAAAGTATTTATCCGCGGGAGAGTGTCCGAGGAGGATGAGAAGGCGAGCAAGCTGATCTGCGAGAAAGTGATCCCATTCGAGAGGACAAAACGGGAGCTGTGGCTCCAGTTCCCGGATAAGGAGACGTATCTCGATGAAGAGCAGATCGTGTACGGATACCTGGCGGATTCCGAGGGCGAGGACGAAGTCGTGATCTACTGCGCGAAGGAACGGGCGGTCAAGAGGCTGCCAAGGAACAGGAATATCCACATCGATGACCGGGTTTTGAGCAGACTGATGAATCATTTTGGGGAGAGCCGGGTAAAAGTGGTGGAAAAAGCTATTGAAAACCACTTCTAAATAGGGTAGAATAATTTCGAAATTGTTAAAAAATTTACAATTTTTGGGTTTGACAGTTATCTGACTTTGACTTTTAAAGGAAAGGTGGAAAAAATCATGGCAGAGAACAGTATGATGGACAAAGAAAAATATTTAGACGAGATCGAAGACAGCATCCGCACGATCGGTGTCCTGACCAGCGGCGGCGACGCACCGGGAATGAACGCAGCGATCCGCGCCGTTGTGAGGAGAGCGCTTTCAAAAGGACTGAAAGTGCGCGGCATCCGCAGAGGGTATCACGGACTTCTCAAAGAAGAAATCATCGATCTTTCCGCACGGGATGTGTCTGACACGATCCAGCGCGGAGGTACGATCCTCCAGACTGCGCGCTGCAAAACAATGCGCACGGAAGAGGGACAGCAGAAGGCGGCTGCGATCTGTAAGAAATATGGGATCGACGGGCTTGTGGTCATCGGCGGAGACGGATCATTTGCAGGTGCTCAGAAGCTGGCGAACCTGGGAGTAAATACGATCGGCGTGCCGGGTACGATCGACCTGGATATCGCATGTACAGATTATACGATCGGTTTTGACACAGCGGTCAACACCGCGATGGAAGCAATCGACAAGGTGCGCGATACTTCTACATCCCATGAGAGATGCAGTATCATCGAGGTTATGGGACGTGATGCGGGATACCTGGCCCTGTGGTGTGGTATCGCCAACGGCGCAGAGCGTATCCTGATGCCGGAGGAGCACGATTTCGACGAGCAGGCTCTGATCGAGGATATCATGAAGAATAAGAAGCGCGGCAAAAAGAACTATATCATCATCAATGCCGAGGGTATCGGCGACTCCATCAATATGGCGAAGAGGATCGAGGAAGCGACAGGCATTGAGACAAGGGCAACGATCCTGGGACACATGCAGCGCGGCGGAAGCCCGACATGTAAGGACAGGGTATATGCTTCTATCATGGGGGCAATGGCTGTGGATCTTCTCTGCCAGGGCAAGACGAACCGCGTAGTCGGATACAAGAACGGCGAGTATGTTGACTACGACATCGAGGAAGCGC
The DNA here is from genome assembly GCA_019120595.1 of Candidatus Mediterraneibacter tabaqchaliae. Classification (GTDB taxonomy): domain Bacteria; phylum Bacillota; class Clostridia; order Lachnospirales; family Lachnospiraceae; genus Mediterraneibacter; species Mediterraneibacter tabaqchaliae. Next base: position 4,742 of record DWUV01000118.1, read on the forward strand.
TTGCAATGAAGAAGTCAATCTCAGAGTATCAGTATAATATCGCAAAATCACTTGCGATCTAAATGACGGGATAAGATCAGGGTCAGACAGAATAAGAGCAGGGTCAGGAGAGATCAGGACGTGAATATGGAGAACAGGAAGACAGCGCCGGTGGGCGTGTTTGATTCCGGAGTAGGGGGGCTGACGGTGGCGAGAGAGATCGCACGTCAGCTTCCTGACGAAAATATCATATATTTTGGCGATACTGCGCGCGTACCGTACGGAAGCAAATCCCAGAATACGATCATCCGCTTTTCGGAGCAGATCATCCGCTTCCTCAGGACAAAAGAGGTCAAGGCGATCGTGATCGCGTGCAATACGGCCAGCGCCCTAGCCCTGGATGCGGTGAGGGATGAATTCGGGATCCCGATCCTTGGCGTGGTGATCCCGGGCGCGAGGGCGGCTGTGGAGGCGACCAGGAATAAAAAGGTAGGAGTCGTCGGGACGGACGCTACGGTGCAGAGCGGGATGTATACAAAAGTGATCCACGGGATGGACCCGGATGTCACGGTCATTGAGAAAGCCTGCCCTCTTTTTGTACCTCTGGTGGAAGAGGGGTTTAAAGAGCATATCGTGACTCAGGAGATCATAGAGTACTACCTGGAGTCCATGCGCAGCACGGACATTGACGCGATGATACTCGGGTGCACGCACTACCCGCTCCTGCGCTCCAGGATCCGTGATTACATGGGCGACAGGATACAGATCGTCAACCCGGCGTATGAGACGGCCATGGACCTGAAAAAGCTGCTGCATGAGATGGATATGGAAAATGACGGATCGGATGCGCGGCACAGCAGGTATTCATTCTATGTGAGCGATGCCGCGGAGAAATTCCGCAGGTTTGCGAACACAGTCATGCCGTTCGACGTGCCGACCACAAATGTGGTAAATATCGAGGAGTATTAACTGATGACAAAGGATGTACTGGTCAGTATTTCGGGAAGACATATTGATATCATGAATGACCCCGCAGAGGGGTATGAGACCGGGGATGACGCCATTGAGGTCGTTACCCCGGCTGATTATTACTGCCGGAACGGCAAACATTATATTATCTACGACGAAGTTTTCGAGGGGACGGCAGGGACTGTTAAGAACAAGATCAAGATCACAGGCACAGATATGGTAGAGATCATGAAGAGCGGCCTGACCAGCTCACACATGATCTTTGAAAAAAACAAAAAGAACCTGACATATTATAAGACCCCGTACGGGCAGATGCTCGTCGGAGTCAATACAAAGAAAATGGAGATCAGCGTGGAAGACGATAAGATCGGCGTCCTGGTCGACTATGAGCTGGACGTCAACCACGAACCCCTCGCTGACTGCAAGATCAAAATGAGCATCATGCCCAAAGAACAGGTGGAGTGGACAAAGGGACCGTCCTCGGGGTGCGCATCATAACGCGGGACCCGCTCCGCTCTACCTCAAAGATTGTGTAGATGTAACAGAGAAGAGAGATGTTCGTCCATTGGGACTCCATCTCTCTTCTCTTAACATCTAAAACCAA
>DWUV01000119.1 GCA_019120595.1 Candidatus Mediterraneibacter tabaqchaliae
TCCTCCAGAGTCTTAAGAAGCGCATTGAAGGCTCCTATGGAGAGCATATGCACCTCGTCTATGATGTATACCTTGTACCGCCCCTCTGTGGGACGGTAGGCAACCTCCTCCCGTATTTCACGGATGTTGTCCACACCATTGTTGGACGCCGCGTCGATCTCGATCACATTCATAGACGTGCCTGCCGCAATGGACCTGCACATCTCACACTCTCCACACGGGCTCCCGTCTACCGGGTGTTCGCAGTTGACCGCCTTTGCAAAAATCTTGGCCACGGTCGTCTTTCCGGTCCCTCTCGTCCCGCAGAAAAGATACGCATGCCCGATACGGTTCGCTTTGATCTGATTCTGCAATGTTGTGATAATATGGTCCTGCCCCTTCACATCCCCAAACTCCGAAGGGCGGAACTTTCTGTAAAGTGCCGTATACGACATGTGCTACACCTCTTGCTCTCTATGATTTTTCTGCCTGATACTGTATTGATTCAGCTTTTCCGCAGACAATCTTCTGCAGACGATTTTTCGCAGACAATTTCCGCAGACGATTTACCGCAGACAACAGACCGCGCAGGGATCAGATCCCTGCGCCTCCCTCTGCCCTGTATTTCCTGCTTTCTCCAGCTTACAGCTTCCCTGGTTTTAAAACAGTCTCCGTTTACTCGTCGCCAAAGCTGATGCCGATCATTCGCGCCTCTTTGATCAGGCTGCAGTTCGGGTCAACATATTTCAGCTTGCCCGCCACTTCTTCCAGCGGCACCTTCACAGTCTCCCCGCCTTTCAGGCCGACCATGTACCCGTACTTGCCTTCCAGGATCAGCTGGGCTGCCTTCGCCCCGACTCTCGTAGCGATCACCCTGTCATACGCGCAAGGCTCCCCGCCTCTCTGGGTATGCCCCGGCACTGTGATGCGGACTTCCTTGTCCGTCTCCTTCTGGATCTGCTCCGCCAGTTCATAAGCGATAGACGGATATTTCCTCTTCGCCAGCTTCTCCTTGTATTCTTTTTTCTTTAATTTCGCATCCGCCTTGGAAATCGCTCCCTCAGCCACAGCGAGGATGGTAAACGGCTTTCCTGCCTTTGACCGTCCGTCGATCACTTTTGCAATGGACTTGATATCATACGGGATCTCCGGAAGAAGGATAATGTCCGCGCCGCCGGCGATACCTGCGTGCAGTGTGACATGTCCCACCTTGTGTCCCATTACTTCTATAATAAATACACGGCTGTGGGATGTCGCTGTAGTATGGATCCTGTCAATGGTATCTGTCGCGATATCCACCGCGCTCTGGAATCCAAACGTCATCTCTGTGCCCCAGAGGTCATTGTCAATGGTCTTCGGAAGTGTGATCACATTAAGCCCTTCTTCTCTTAACATGTTCGCCGTCTTGTGCGTCCCGTTTCCCCCGAGGATCACCAGGCAGTTCAGGTTGAGCTTATGGTATGTATGCTTCATAGCCTCCACCTTGTCAAGCCCGTCTTTGTCCGGCACACGCATCAGCTTAAACGGCTGCCTGGATGTACCGAGGATCGTGCCTCCTCTTGTCAGGATCCCTGAGAAGTCCCTTGAAGTGAGCATACTGAAATCCGCATAGATCAGACCCTTATACCCGTCTTTGAATCCATAGATCTCTACGTCGCTGCGCTTCGAACAGATCCCCTTTACCACGCCGCGCATCGCCGCATTCAGCGCCTGACAGTCTCCGCCGCTTGTCAACATTCCGATTCTTAACATAGTAACACTTCCTCCTTTATCCTTCTGGCCGGCACATGCTTCATATCCCGTTTTTCTCCTGCGGAAAATAATAAGCAGCCGGTCCTTTCCGACTGCTTATTATTATACCCCATTTATCAAAACTGAACAAGAAATTTCATGCCAGAGGCTGCATGTCATTCCGAACGTATGCCCGGACCGCTTACAGTCTCTTGAGAAGCTCTTCTCGCTCTTCCTCATATCCCGGTTTTCCGAGCAGAGCGAACATGTTTCTCTTATAGCTCTCAACGCCCGGCTGGTTGAACGGATTAACGCCGAGTAAGTATCCGCTCACGCCGCATGCGAACTCAAAGAAATAGAACAGTTCGCCCAGGCAGAACTCATTCTGCTCCGGGATCTTCACCATCAGGTTCGGGACATTTCCGTCCGTATGCGCAAGGATCGTCCCGTTCATGGCGCTCTTGTTGATAAAGTCTACATTCTTTCCTGCAAGATAATTCAGTCCGTCCAGATCTACCGGCTCTTCATTGATCACGATCTCTTCCCTGGACTTTTCTACATTGAGAACAGTCTCGAACAGGATCCTGTTTCCGTCCTGGATGAACTGACCCATGGAATGCAGGTCTGTGGTCAGGTCTACAGATGCCGGGAAGATTCCCTTCTGGTCCTTGCCCTCACTCTCGCCGTAGAGCTGTTTCCACCACTCAGATACATAGTGGAGGCTCGGCTCATAGTTTGCCAGCACTTCCACTGTCTTGCCCTTGCGGAGAAGGATATTGCGGATCGCCGCGTACTGCATCGCGTCATTGTCCGCGAAATCATTTTCCAGCGCAGCCTTCCTTCCCGCTGCCGCGCCTTCCATCAGCTTGTCGATGTCAGCGCCGCTCACAGCGATCGGGAGCAGCCCTACTGCAGTCAGGACTGAGAAGCGTCCGCCCACATCGTCCGGCACTACGAATGTCTCGTATCCTTCCTCTGTCGCCAGGTTCTTAAGCGCTCCCTTTGCCTTGTCTGTAGTGGCATAAATCCTCTTTGCCGCTTCCTCCTTGCCGTACTTCTTCTCCAACAGTTCTTTGAATACACGGAAGGCGATCGCCGGCTCTGTGGTCGTCCCTGATTTTGAGATCATATTAATGGAGAAATCACGGTCTCCCACAACGTCCATCAGGTCTTTGATATAAGTACTGCTGATGCTGTTCCCTACATAATAGATCTCCGGAGCCTTGCGTACGTCCTTTGAAACCACATTTGCAAAAGAGTGTCCGAGGAACTCGATCGCAGCCCTTGCCCCCAGATAAGATCCGCCGATCCCGATCACGAGCAGGACTTCCGAATCCTGACGGATCTTCTCAGCCGCTTTCTTGATCCGCGCGAACTCCTCCTTGTCATAATCCACCGGAAGGTCGATCCATCCAAGGAAATCATTTCCCGCTCCGGTCCTTGCCAGCAGCTTGTCTTTCGCCTGAGCCGCAAGCTCGCTCATATACTGCATCTCATGCTCCTTAACGAAACCACATGCTTTTGAATAGTCGAATGTTACTTTGCTCATCGTTATCCTTCCTCTCCGATATCCTCTGATATCACTGTCATCATTTGAAGCCCGGCGCCGGTGCCCCGGCTGTCTCCGATACTCTAGGGATATTCTATCAAATCTGTTTTCCTTATTCAAGTAGGACGAAGGGGTTTCCCGCCTCCGCCTATGCAAGAAATTCCTCCAGTATCTGCCGGATCGCCTCCTCCCTCAGCGCAGTCCTCTCACCGTCAGGACTGTTCTCGACGGCATTGTGCAGCGCCTGCCGGGCGGCTTCTCCTCTCTCAGCCGTCCTCGGCTCTCCCTCGATATTGATGGGAAGCCTCTCTTCCTGCTCGTGTGTTTCCTGTACGGAAGCTCCCGCCGGCTCTTCTTTCATCTGGCCATCCCCTGCGTCGGGACGCACAGCGGCCTGTCCTGCCGCCTGCACACTCCTGACTGCCCTGGCTTTTTTCCTGCTGACTTCCTCCTGGCGTCCTGCGCCCGGCACTGCCTGGGCACTGCCTTTTCCCCCGCCTTCCGCTGCGATCACATCAATGGACTCCCGCTCCCTCTGGGTCTGCTTCCGCAGGCGGACCGCACAGATATTTTCCAGGTAATCCACCATATACATCCTGACCGCATTGATCTTATACGGCTCGTCAGACAGCCTCATGATAACTGAGAGCAGCACCATCTCTGCGATACCGGCCGCAATATATTGATAAACAGTCTCCGTAAGACCGAGAGAAAGGTAGTTGGCAGACGCTCCAAGCGCCGCGAGTATCCCCGCAAACCATACGGATAAGATTTCGATCTGCCTCCACGTATGGATGCGGAACAAAAAGCCTCTGTATTCATATATGTATTTTTCCACAAAGGCATTGATATTTTCCACAGAATCATGGATCATACACGCATGTTCGTATTTTGCCCGCACGAGCTTTATCAGTCGGTGTGTACTCTTCGGCATATTGCCTGCCGCCCTTACCAGCCTGTACAAAGTCAGCTGGTTGATGATCTTCGCCAGGATCCCCAGCACTCCGATCCCTGCCATCAGATACGCGATGACACGGGAATCCCCCGCCAATCCTTCTAACATAGCAAACCCTCCTGTTTATTTTGATGTCCACAATGCTTCCCCTGCCCTGCGGCAGTCCGGCTTGTGTTTGTGGACATTATAGACCATAGTTTTCGGATTGTCCGCAAAAACCGTTCTACATATTTCTACATCCCAGAGGCGGATCCACTGCATTTTTTCCCCGGTCCTGCCGGATCCTCAGGTCCTCTCCGGGCTGTTGATATTAACCTTACATGCCTTTTAGCAGAGAGGTTTTCCGTCCCCGGATAACGACGAAAAAAATCTGATAGACGGATTTTCCGAAAATGTCACATCCGATCACATCGGAGCGAAAAATGGCGTTCAAAATTTTCCCGCCGGCCGGCAGGATCGTGGCTGACAGGATCATAGCTTGCAGGATCCTGTTCCATTAACAATTGGAAATCACATGCGGTCGTCAAATGAGAGCGGTCGTCAAATGAGAGCGGTCGTCAAATGAGATTTGTATTTTTTGAGATGATTTGCTATAATGCTTCCTGACAAGGAGGTATCTGGATATGGATTATACACCAAGAGGAGTCTGCTCTCAGCAGATCCATTTTGACATCAAAGACAATAAAGTAACGAACGTATCTTTCCGAGGAGGGTGCAATGGGAATCTCCAGGGGATTTCCCGGCTGATCGAAGGTATGGACGTAAATGAAGCGATTTCCCGCATCGAAGGCATCCGCTGCGGTTTCAAAGCTACATCCTGCCCGGACCAGCTGGCGCAGGCATTAAAAAAGGCAGTCGGTAGGTAATCTCCCGGCTGCCGCTTTTTCGCCTTTCAGCACCTTTTCTTTTCGTCAGGTTATCCGCATAAAAAATCCTTCTTTAAGCCCTGAGAGCAGTCGCCATATGTAACGCCGCTGATTTGTGGTGTTTCTCCGGAACAGGTTTCTCAAATCAAGAATTTGAATTTTTTTATAGTTTCCACGGCGATCCACCGGCGGCTGCTCTCAAGGCTCAAAGAAGAGTGTTATTAAACACTATGCGGATCATTGGATCCATATGCCATCTGTGACGGAAGCTGTCTCCTCGTATGGATATTCATTTCCGGCAACATGCCGCGCCCTGACCCTGTAGTAATATCCGCCCTCAACATACACGGTTTTCGCGGTTGACATATACACGTCATTCTCCACATCTTCCATCCAGGACGTCACATATCCCCACGCATCCACATCCTCAAGATAGCGGTCAACATACACAATGGTGGCAATGTAGTTCACCTCATGTTCTGCGGTGGTGGAAGCATACGCATAAATCTTGCCTCTCCCTGCCTTTGATATCGTGCAGTCCCCGGTCATGAGGTGGATCCCTCTCTCCGCGCTGTCAGCGGTCGTGCCAGTGGAGCTCTCCTCCATAGTCAGGTAGGAACCGTCCACCTTCCGAAGCTCAGGGGAGGATGCCTCCGCCTGAACTACTGACGCTGTCACCATACAGCAGAACACTGCTCCTCCGATCATTGATAAAACACGTCTGTTCATTTCTCATCCTCTTGTAGTCTCAGTTACTCTTGTTCCCTATATTAAGTAAACAAACGAACTCCGAAAAACTTACGCGGTTTTTATAAAAAAATTAAATTTTCTACGATTTTTTCAAATTCTTCCCTCTCAATGCTCCCCATGATCTGGTACTGGGCGTCCTTATACTCAAATTCAGCCACATATCTGTTTTGGTCAGAACTGCCTTTCTCATATTCCTTTACCGAAACACTGATTCCTTCCCCTGTCTCCATCTCATACTCTCTGATCAGATGGTCCGTCTTTATCTGTCCGAGCGAAGAGTCATCGTCATTCATATACATTGTATAGCGGATGATCTGATCATTTTTCTCATATATAAATGTAGCTTTATGCTGTTCTCTGTCTATCTCGTATTTTTTCAGATAGGTATCTTCAGGTAAATATCCCCATCCGACTGTTGATATTCCCAATTCATTCCATATCTCTTTATAGATATGTACTTCATCAAGATCTTGTGTCTCATGTACATCCATTTCCTCCACATTGATAAACTGAGCATCTTCTTTCCCGGCAATCCTATCCCACAGGACCTTCCAATACGGCTTGCTCCCCACACTTGTCATTGTACTTCCAAACACAAGGATCAGCACAGCGGCAAGCGCCAGTACGGCATAACGCTTTTTCTTTCTGCGGTGCACAGTCTTTGACCGCCTGTCATACTCATAATCCTGTATCTTATTAAAGAGGGATGTTTCCATCTCTTCTGACACACTGATATTGTCAAGGTCTTTTCGGTCCATAACTTCTTTTTCTATCTGTATGGCTTCCTTGTCAACTTCTTCTTTCAGTGATATTTTTTTCAGTTCTTTCATTCTCTGCACCTTTTTTCTGTCCTATATTTTTCCTTGACATTTCACCAAATAAGGTTAAGATGAAATTAGCTTTAGCCGTGCATTACTACATTTTGTGGAGGTTATCAATATGAAACGAATCATCCTGACCGGCGGCGGCACCGCCGGACATGTCACCCCAAATATCGCCCTGATCCCCAGGCTCAGGGAGCTTGGGTATGACATTCAGTATATCGGCTCTTACAACGGCATTGAAAAGGATCTTATCGAGCCTTTCGGCATCCCCTATCACGGGATTTCCTCAGGAAAGCTTCGCCGTTATTTCAGCGTACAGAATTTTACAGATCCATTCCGCGTGGTCAAAGGATTTGGAGAAGCCCGCAAACTGATCAAGGATTTAAAGCCTGACGTGATCTTTTCAAAAGGCGGTTTTGTCTCTGTACCTGTCGTACTCGCCGGAAAGCGGTGCAAGGTCCCTGTGATCATCCATGAATCCGATATGACTCCCGGACTGGCGAACAAGATCGCGATCCCATCGGCGTCAAAGGTATGCTGCAACTTCCCGGAAACACTGGACTCTCTTCCCGCCGGAAAAGCTGTGCTCACAGGATCTCCTATCCGTCAGGAACTCCTTTCCGGAAATAAGATCGCAGCTCTGGACCTGTGCGGATTTACATCAGATAAGCCTGTGATCCTCGTGATCGGAGGAAGCCTTGGATCTGTCGTAGTCAACAATGCGGTGCGTCAGAGCCTTCCTGAACTTTTAAAGGATTTCCAGGTCATCCACCTGTGCGGAAAGGGTAAGGTAGATGACTCCTTCAGGGATACCAAAGGTTACTGCCAGTTTGAGTATATCAAAAGCGAGCTGAGAGATATTTTCGCCCTTGCAGACATCGTGATCTCAAGAGCAGGAGCAAATGCGATCTGTGAGCTTTTGGCCCTTAGAAAACCCAATCTCCTCATCCCCCTGTCCGCCAAGGCCAGCCGCGGCGATCAGATCCTGAATGCCCGCTCATTTGAACGGCAGGGTTTCAGCATGGTACTTGAAGAAGAAGAGCTCTCCGCAGAGACTCTCGTATCTTCTGTCCATACGCTCTATAAAAACCGGGATACTTTCATTGATGCAATGCGGGATTCCGGACAGCATAATTCCATTGATACGATCATCCATCTGATCGAGGAGGCAGTTTCAGACAGATAATATCTCTTTCTTCTATTTTATTTTCATGAGCAGGTGTCCTTTGGGATGCCTGTTCATTATTTGTCTCTCATCTCCTCATATTCCACGCCGTATGTTTTGCGTATCCATACTTTTGCCCGATGAAGGATACTGTGCAGAACCCCGATCTTGATCCCCATGATCTCAGCGACTCTTTCCTGAGGAATATCCATGTAATAAGCAAACAGCACAGCATCGTGCCATCTTGGATTTTTCTCCATGAGTCCCGATAATATACGGTCATTCAGCTTTTCCGCCGATGCAGTACGTTCTCTTTCTATGTATCCCTCTTCTGTACTTTCAGTGGACAATGTATTTACCAATCCGTTTTCTTCATCATCCACTGATATCAGCTGTCCGTATTTCCTTTTGTAGTTTAATGCTGAATTTTTCGTGACAGTATATAGCCATGAAGGGATCTTTTCTGCTTTGAAATCTTTAAATCCTGTATACAGTTTCAAAAATGTGTCCTGAGTTATGTCTTCTGCCGCATCGTAATTGTTGCCTGAATAAATGTATGCCACTTTCAGGACGAGATTTTTATACTTTTCATAAATCTCGTTAAATTCACGATTACCTGTCAACATAATTTCTCCGGTCTATTTCATTTTATCCAATATCTCATTTTTAACTTCATCAGTAAGCTCACCCATATGCCAGCCGAGCCCGACTTTATCGCCTTTATATCTTGGGATCAGATGCATATGGAAATGAAAGACAGTCTGTCCTGCACACTCTTCGTTATTCTGGACGATATTGTATCCGTCGCATCCAAGCACCTCTGTCATCTTTGTAATCATTTTCTTTGCCAGCACGATCGCCTTTGCGGCAATGCTTTCATCAATGTCATACAGATTTCTGTAATGCTCTTTTGGGATGATCAGGGCATGTCCCTTTGATGCCGGTCCGAGATCAAGGATCACACGGAAATCATCATCCTCATACAATGTGGCTGACGGAATCTCACCGGCCGCTATCTTACAGAAAATACAATCTTTTTCTCTCATCTTCTTTTCCTCTTTTCCACAGATTATTTATGTTAGTAGTATATCCCATTTTCTGGAAAAAGAGAAGAAAATCAAACACATAATTATGTCGAAATCTGTCTTATTGATTCTGTTGAACAGGCACAAAGGACATGCTAGACTAATACTCAAGAAAAGTCCGGTTGCCTGGCAAAGACAGAAAGGAAGGGATTTCCCGTGTTCAGCAATATTGATATTAACAAAATGAACCGTCTTATGGAAGAAAACAAGGATGCAAAGCAGATCATCTCACAGCTCCTCGAGAACCACCACACCTCCGTCTCCATGATCGCGCATGAAATCCGCAATCCTCTGACCCTTGTCTCTTCTGCTCTCCAGGTCATAGAGGCACAGCATCCGGAGGTCAGGAAGTTCCATAACTGGGAACAGATGATGGAAGACGTACAATTCATGTGCAGCCTGCTGACTGAGCTTTCTACTTTTAACAACAGCTCAACACTCCATCATTCTGTATTCTCTATTGAGCGTCTGCTGAAAAATGTCGCTGTTTCTTTTGCGATCTCTCTTGACGCAGATGACTCGGACATAGAGTTTACCTCCCGGATCGAGCCTGGCATGGGTGATTTTACCGGTGATAAGATCAAGCTGGAAGAAGTTCTCCTTAACCTTCTGCGCAATGCAAGGGAAGCCGTCGGGGAAAAGGGGCTGATCTCCCTGACTGCCGGGCGACGGGAAGACAGGATCATCATACAGTGCCGGGACAACGGCTGCGGGATCTCCGAAGATATCATGGATACGATCTTTGATCCCTTTGTGACAAGCAAAGAAAACGGAACCGGACTCGGTCTCTCCTCCTCAAAGCAGACAATCGAAGCGCACGGCGGAACGATAGAGGCAGAATCTTCCCCAAAAACCGGGACTGTCTTTACTGTCACGCTTCCGGTCTGATATATGGTGAATATGGCTTTGGCCTTCTGTAAAGCACAGCCCCCAGTATAAAACCTCTGATCAGCCCGCCTATATGCGCCCAGTTATCCACACCGCTGCTTGTCAGCCCAAAATAAAGGCTCAGGGCAACCATGAACAGGATCCCTCTTCCGGAGAGCCTTCCAAGCCTCCCTTTATTTGCTATCACAACATAAAGCAGTGCGCCCATCAGGCCAAAGATCGCGCCGGATGCCCCGGCGGAGACAGCGTATGTCTCTGCAGACAGCCCGTGATAAAGGGAAAGTACATTCCCGCCGATCCCACTCAGCAGATAAATGACCACAAAACGGACTTTTCCTGTTTCTAATTCCAGATTCCAGCCCAGAGCACCGAGGAGCACCATATTGTTCAGCAGGTGGTCAATACCAAAATGCATAAACATGCTTGTAAATATTCTGTAATACTCATGTCCCTGCATGACCATGGGCTCATACATCGCTCCATGCCGGAGCATAAATACCGCATCCTCAGTATTCCCGAAAACGGACAGGATCAAAAAAACTGCAATATTAATAATGATCATTGCCGCTGTGCATACAGCTTTCGGTTTCTGTCTCAAAACAAATCCCCTTTTCTTTTATGATCTTTTTTAGGATCTTCTTTTTTAATATTATCTTTTTTATGATCCTATTATTATAAATGCCCTCCCGCTTCCTGTCCATCTATTTCCGTTATCAGCTCCCCCCATCTTCCCCATCGCCCGTATTTGAGCTTTTTTACCGCCTTTCCAAGTTTTCCGAAATAGCAGGGATCTTCCCTTACCATATCCGGACTGACCATCTCTTCCTCCTGTTTTTCCTCATCTTCATCCGAACAGAAAACAGCTGTATCCGGAATCCCTCTCTGTACTCCCAGGCTTTTTTTCTCTTCTTTTACAGCCTCCTTTTCTTCTTGATATTCATCTATGATTTTCCTGAGGTCAAAATTATCTCTGTGGCTCTCTTTATGCAGCCTGTACGCGAGCAGGATCCCTTCTGTGTCCCTGTAATCCAGCCTTTTCACAAAATACTCCGTCATCTCATGGAACATAGCGCAGAGTTTTCTTCCATTTCCCTGCTCTCCGGCCGGAAGATAACAGAATTTATAGTTTCCTTTTTCCGAAAATACAAGCTCAGGTATGAGGATCAGGTTGTCAGGATCAAGCAAATGTCCCTTTATTTCATCGATCATCTCCATAAATTGCTCTGTAAAATTTTCCAGGTCTTCTCTTTTCATTTCCTTCAAGCTGTACATTTTTTCCATGCTTAACGCATTTCCCGGATAAAATGTATACCTGCTCTTTCCCTCACGCCCGATCCCCGCTACTTTTACCAGAAATTTGAAATCATTGTGCCTGAGCATCTGCATCTGATAATCTTCTGTGTAAGGAAGTTCCACATCCACATGGACCACTGAGCGGTCCCATTCATTTTCATATATAATTTTCACATGATCCACCTCATTCGTCTGATCTTTTGCTCCGGTCTGACGATCCGCGCTTTTTGGCACGCATCTGCCCGCAGCATCCCCCTATGTGCGGAAGCTGACACTGTAACTTCATCCGAAGTTTTCACAATGGACACTTCTGCATCTCTCAGATAGATCAGCTTCCCTTTTACCCGCTCTCTGAAAAATCCCTCCAGGTCATTCCCGCCATCTTTTTTCCGTTCATTCTGAGCTCCCACTGCCGCTGTTTCCCCTGCCGCTCCGTATATTACCGCTTTATCATGGTAATAGAACACTGCATGGATGATAAGCACAAACAGCAGGAGAAACAGCGGCATGATATATGACATCTCGATCACAGAACTTCCTCTTAAATATTTCCTTTGGCCAATACTCTTTTTCCATTTTTTCTTTTTAATATGCCCCAATAAACATTCCTCCCATGTATGCCGCTGCAAGAAACGGGACAAACGGAAACGATGATTTTCTGTTGAAACGATGCCGGATCATCATGGCTGCCGAAAAGACCGCCGCAATGGAAAATGCTCCCAAAAGGAGATACATCAGGTCCCAAAATCCGATAAAACAGCCGATCACCAGGATCAGGATACTGTCCCCGTAACCAAATGCTTCTCCTGAGATCCTGCTGATAAAAAGGAAAACCAGTCCTGTACAGCCGCCCGCCGCCGCAAGTACAGGAGAGAGATCCTCCCTGCATATCCATCCCCCTGCCACGATCAAAAAACCTGACAAAAGAAATTTCAGCGGAAGCTTCCTTGACCGAAAGTCCATAATTGCAAGTACTGATATATAAGCCAAAAAGATACACTGGCAGATGAGCCATCTGTTATTTATGATCATATCTGCCGCATTCCTTACCGTGCGCACCTGCTACACCCTCCCAAACCACTCACTTCTGTCCTCTTTACTGCATGGATTGTCCTCTTAAGCCCGCTGCAGTTCAGAGAATTATGATATCTGTCTCCTGTATCTGTAATATAGACGCTCCCCATTGAAGGACCAAAGACGCATTTTTCACAGGCATGGTATCTTCCTCCCCCGTCATTCCGAAGTCCCTGAATTTCCTCAAAACCAACCGCCCTGACCGAGAGATGCAGATGAGTACACCGATAGTCCTCATGATAAACTTCCTCATTGTCCGTCACATAAACAATATCCGCCCCGACACTTTCCTCTCCGCCGCTCATATAGCCGGTCCAGGAGCTCAGTTTAAACCCCTGCTCTATTTTTGCCGAAGGCTGCCCGAACAACGGGACAGGGATCTGTATCCTGTATGTGACCTTTATATTCATCTCCCCTGTACCAGGAGAGAGATACGATCCCAGGCACGATATCCCGTCTTTTCCGTCCCGCACAATGCTCCTTTCAAGCCGTTCCTCCCCGATCAGAGTTACGATATCTGACTTCATCTTCCAAATATTAAGGACAGGAATGACCGAAGTATCCTCGGCAGCGCTCTTTGCGGCATTCTGTGCCGCGTTTGCAATGCTGAACCGGATGGTTTGGAATTCCATAAGCCAGATCAGACACAAAACCGCAAACAAAAATAACGGGATCCCAAACGCTGCTTCTATGGTAACACTGCCTGTTATCTCCGGTGCAGATGCCCTTTCCGATTTCAACAGGGCTATTTCTTTATACGGTTGTATTTTCATCGCAGCCGATATTCCTTTCTTGAGAAACAAAGTTTACAGTGGTATTTTCTGCCTGAGGGATGGCAGATTAAGAAAGAAAGGGCATCTGCACCGGAGATAACCTGATTTATTCATATCCGAAATATGCTGGGTATGTATATGTGAGATCACCGAATATCACACCGGTATTTTTTAATTTCAGCTTTGTCACACAATAGTCAGCCCGAAAGTAATCCATTCCGTGTACGTCTGCAAGATTTTCTTCGATCCGGTCAAGAGCGCGCATTGCTGTATGATCCTGGTCTTCCATAAAAAGAAATATCCGAAGATAATCCTCATAAGATACTCCTCCCTGGACGTCTTCCCCTGCACTTTTCCCCGAAGAACCTCCAAGGGTAAGCAGCTCCGGAAGTGATACCTGCCAGTTTTCTTCTGATTTGATAAGCGCTGTTTTTTTCCCGCTCAGCATAGTACGTATATCTACAGCGCTTTCCCCTGCTGCCCACGCAAACAGGATCAGCTGCTTTACCAGCTCTGTACCTTCGGGCATCAGAAGCAGCAGAGCTATGACACCTGCAAACATTTCTGCTTCCGCCTGTTTTCCTGTATCGCCGATCAGATAGACATAATTCAGGGCAAGCCGCATAAGAAAAATCTTTGTCAGGACTGATTCCAGATTTTGTTTGTCAGAGGATTTTCCCGAAATAATATATTCCGCTTCATATTCCAGAGACCTCGGCTGATCCCCTGCGGCATCTTCCGCATTTATATCTGCAGATTCCTGCTCTTTATCAGAGCCTCTGTTTTCGGAAGCATTCCTGAAGTTTTGCAGGATATACTCATTAAACAAAAGCCTTTCCGCGATACCTTCGGTTCCCGTCCGTGCCGGAAAGCTTCCGTAACCAGTATTGATCTCCCGCACGGACACCTGATCCTCCAGTCGGATCTCTTTTCCCGACAGCGCCATATCCTGAGGCATTACAACTGATAAAATCCCTGATTTTTCTATTTCCTCAAGACACTGGAACGGATTTCCTGTCTGTCCGTCTTCCGGATCTGCGGTCTCATCCGCAGGCAGTTCGGACGATACCTCTTCCGCTGCTTTTTTCAGCTCCTCGTACTGTCCGGTCATTTTTTCTCCCTCTGCCTGCATGTTTTCCCCTTCAATGCACTGCTCTTCCCATTCTTCTGTACTTCCGGCAAATTCTCTGATCAGACCGATCCCATAGCATTCTTCCATATATGCAAGGACCTGTTCGCAGAATGCCTGTCCATGGTTATCTGTCAAAAACTGGATGCCCGTGATCTCATGGTCCGTATTCGCACTCCCATAGTAATGCAGTCTCCCTGTCAGCCTGTCTTCGGAATAGTCTCCTGTCTCATAAGTCCCGTCTATACTGAATACATGATAATCTTCGAGCAGATCTTTCTGATATTCTCCAAACAGAGAAAATACAGCGCGGTCTGTCTCCAGGCGGTTCATGTTTTTTGAAATATGGATGACAGTAATTTCCATGATCCCAAGGATAAAAGATACGATAAGGATCAGCGCCATACTCAAAAACACTGTGATCTCCGCTCTCTTCATATTCAGATCCCGGAGCTTTCAGATGTGATCTTGTCGAAAATCGTATTGATCAGATCGATCAGCTGGGTTTTAAATATGAGAAGCAGGGCTATGATGATCACAAGGATCAAAACCAGTTCGATCACTGTGATCCCGGAAACATATCCAGGGCTGATAAAAAAATCTCTGATCTTCTTCTGCATGGATTTAAACGCAGATATTGCTTTGATCTTTAAGCCGGTTATAATCATATTCATAGATACCATCCTCCTACCTGTCTTCTGTTTTTCATATAGCGTTCCTTTTATCTTTTAAATGCTGATCGTGAAAAAAGCGGGAACGATCACGATCGCAAATACAATGATCAGCATGAGGAACAGCGGGATCACAAGCTTTGTCCCTGCCTCCTCCCCCAGTTTTTTCGCAAGATTTTTTCGTTCTTCAAATGCTTCTTCAGCTTCTCTTCCGAGAAGTTCTGTCAGCCCTCCTGATCCTTTTCTCAGATTCTGCGAAAGCAGGGTCCCGAACTTTCTGTAAACAGACACATTGCATCTTGCCCCGTAATTTTCATATGCTTCTCCCTCCGGCATCCCTCCCCTGATCTGGTTCATCGTGCTGACCATCTCCTCGTAAGCCTTTCTCTTAGGCATCCCGTTCCCCTTTATCCCCTGTTTTTTCTCGTAATCCTGCGCAATGCAGAACCATGCCCGCCGTATCGTCATCCCGGCACGGATATACAGGTTAAATTTATTGATGATCTGAGGATAATCGATCTTCATCTGCTGCACTGTTCTCTTCTCTTCCTCTTTTTTTCTCTGCGATGAAGATACAGCCAGCATACAGGATGCTCCCATACCGAGTACGAATATCGCGAACGCCCTTTTCTCTGTCCCGTATTTCCACAGGACTTTTTCTCCGTCCACACTGTCCGGAAGCACGATATGATCTTCTGTCTTTGTCTTTTCATCAGAAACAGAAACTTTTTCCCTGAGATCTTCCAGCAGCTGTTCCTCCTCACTCAGCAGAGGAGGAAACACGCATACATAAAATTCATGGACCGCCTGCTCTTCTCCATAGCTCAGCCTTGCTGTCAGCCTGACCCCGGTTCCCGTATCAGGCAATCCTTCTTTTCCGATCTTTCCCTGAATGTCGATAACCTCATAATTATCAGTCTCCCACGTCACCTGTATCCCTGTATCCGGCATTTCGGCAATAAGGTCAAGGTCATACCTTACTTCATCCAGACTTTCATTTTTCCCAAGGATCAGTTTTTCCAGTTCTTTTCCTGCATCCGAAAATAATTTTCTGATTTCCTCAGAGTTATATTTCCTTCCCGAAACCGGTATCTCTATTTCTTTGTCTTTTTCAGATCCTCCGATCCTGACCTTCATCTCATGGATCGTCTCTTCTTCTCCCTGTTCCCGTTCCAGTATGGCCTCTCCATTTTCATTTGTCCGTACGCTTCCCATATTAT
The DNA here is from genome assembly GCA_019120595.1 of Candidatus Mediterraneibacter tabaqchaliae. Classification (GTDB taxonomy): domain Bacteria; phylum Bacillota; class Clostridia; order Lachnospirales; family Lachnospiraceae; genus Mediterraneibacter; species Mediterraneibacter tabaqchaliae. The sequence continues at coordinate 15,953 of DWUV01000119.1, forward strand.
CCGACACGTAGAGACAGACTGCGCACACGGCCGTCGCTGCCGCAAGGATACCGGCCTGAAAACAGGATGGGTTTTCCTCCAAGTATTTTTTTATGACGCTCCTGTTCCTTTTCATCGCTTATACCTCGATCCGTATGATTTTTCTGCCATAGACATACGCTCCCATATACACACAGATACAGATGCTCATAATTGCCGCGCCGGCGATATTGCCATACAATACGCTTAAAAATTCTCCAAATGTCAGTTTCATATACAGGATGATTCCAAAGGGGACTGCGCACATAATATCGAATTCCAGTTTCTTTGAGGCAAGCATTGTCTGTATCTCTTTTTCCGTATCGATCTTTCCGCTGATAATATTTACCGCATCCCTTATAATGGCTATACTGTCCCCGCCTCTTTTCTTTGCCGCGGAAAATACATTTACAAAATTTTCTATATCTTCCTGCCCTGTACGCTCTGCAAACTCCTGAAGGACTTCTTCCGCCGGCATGTTCATATCCATCTGACGTACCATCCTCCGGAATTCTTTTCTTATCCTTGCCTCCTCCGGATATACGGGAGAAAGGTCCCTCCCTGCCTCTCTGATCGCATTTTCCACAGAATATCCCGCTTTGAGGGCAGATGCCATTACCTGGATACTGTCCCTGAACTGCAGCCTTAACTCATGTTCCTTTTTTCTCGACAAATCAATCTGCCAGTCTCTTATGTAGATCAGCCACACAGGAACAAGGAGAGGCGCCGGTATCAGTGAATCGTAAAACACATACAGCATCACCGCGACTGCAGCTGTTGCCTTAAGGATGCCCATGGCATACTCATATTTCCTGATATCCTGCTTCCATGAGTTTCTCCCTGTTTTCCAGTTCACTGACCTTCACAATGCATCCTTTAATTTTTTCATTTTCTCTTCCCTCCTCCCTGAATTCATACAGAGTCTTTGTCTGTATCCTTTCCCGGCTGTACCCCAGTATTTCTTCGATCTTCAGGACCTTCCTGCTCTTATCCCTGAGCCTGCCCAGATGGATGATAATATCAAGCGCTGACGCGATCTGCCGCTGGATCGCCTGAAGGGGAAGATCGATCCCCATCATCATCATCGTCTCCAGACGGTGGAGCATATCCGTTGGATTATTCGCATGCCCGGTGGACATGGATCCGCTGTGACCATTCAGCATTGCGGATGATATCATGTCCACGGTTTCCTCTCCCCTCACCTCTCCGACAATGATGCGGTCAGGCCGCATCCTCAAAGCCGAACGTATCAGGTCCCGGATCGTAACAGCGCCCCCTCCCTCCAGATTTGGTCCACGCGCCTCCAGCCGTACCAGATTCGCCACCCCCTGTATCTGAAGCTCCGCATTGTCTTCGATGGTGATTATACGCTCGTCCTTGGGGATATAATCTGACATCGCATTTAAGAATGTCGTCTTTCCCGCGCCCGTCCCTCCGCTTACAAAAATATTGTATTTTGACTTTACCAGCTTTTCGACAAATCCCGCCGCTTCCTCAGAAAGGCTTCCCATCCGTATCAGCTGTCCCATTGTAACCGCGTCAGCCGGAAACTTCCTGATCGTCATGACCGGGCCGTTCACAGCCACTGGCTTGAGAACCACATTGACTCTGGAACCGTCCTTCAGCCGGGCGTCCACGATCGGAGAAGCCTCGTTTACATAGCGGTTCGTCTCCCCGACGATCTGCTGGATCACATCCCCGAGACGCGCCTCTGAGAGGAACCTCCTGTCCGTCTGAAAGATCTTCCCTTTCTTTTCGTAAAAAATATTCGCAGTGCCATTCACCATGATCTCCGTGATCTCATCATCTTCGATCAGATCCTGCAGGATATCCAGCCTGCGGAATGCGTTAAACAGCTCCCTGCTTATTTTTATCTTATCTCCCAGGGAGAGGTATTCTCTTTTTCCCTCTTCCTCGATCACACGCCGTATGATCTCCTGAAGCTCCTCCTCCCCTGTTTCTTTTGTCATGTCCATGCGGAGCATGACTTTTTCATACAGCAGTTCCGTTTTTTCCATCCGTTTCCTCCGATCTTTCCGGATATCGGTTTCCTTTTCCCACACGTTTTTTTACAGTCTTTGCAAGGATATCCGCATACCCGGCCGCCCGCAGGCTTTCCTCGTACTGCTCCAGCTTTGCCTCTGCGGCTCCCTCGCAGATATATGGCGTATAGATCCTCTCGCATTTTCTTAAAATGTCGTAAAGGCCGCTGACCGCGTCTCCAAGATCCAGTATGACGACTTCATAAATACATTTCTCAAGGATCATATCCAGGAGCCGGATCCATTCTTCGCCGCTGACAGACCTCAGATCCTGCTCATTCCTCATCGGAAGTATATAATCCATCCCGTTTTTCCTGGCCGCCATGGCAGACAGCTTTAATCCCCAGTCATCTCTCTCCTGTTTCAGAAAATACAGCAAGTCTCCAAGATCCTTATCCGCCCCTTCCTGAAAGTAATACCTGCCTCCCGAGCAGCCTTCCAGGTTCAGATAGAGCACCGGCACCCGGCAGGCTGCCTTCTGTCCGAGACGGAGGGCAAATCTTGTCTTGCCGATCCTGTGGACAGGGGAATAAATACCGATCAGCCCTCTGACAGGAGGGTCATCTCTGATCCTGGCTGTCCTGCGTTTTCCGCAGACAGACTCTCCCTCCCTGCTCCGTATCATTCCGTTCCTTTCTGCCACTCCTGACTTTTCCGTCCCGGATCCTCCTGAACCTCTTCTCCCTCTGCCCGCGTATTTCCGGATCATTTTTATCATCCCTTCCGCTGACTGATAGCGGAACAAAGGGATGTCTTCTGTATCTTTCCTTTCACCCGGGCTGCCCGTCAATATGAATTTCTGCAAAGCGCCGGCCTTTTGTATGGCCTCGTTTCCATATTCTTCCCCTATCACCAGGATCTCGGCGCTGTTTTTTGCAAAAAATCCCGTCATCTTCTGCAGATCATGGAAAAGATGAAACTGATATTCCCCCTCGAACTGTTCTGAAAGTATCTGAAAAAGATGATCTGAATACTCCTCCTGCACATCACAGATCACAAAACACCCTGATACACCTTTTATTTTATTTTCTGACATAATCTGAATTTTGCTGCGGATCCTTGCAGCACGAATAAAGAAATATGACCCTCCGGGCAGTTTCCTCCCCGTTTTTCTGACACATGCTTTCCCTCAAAAGCCTGTGGTCCGGCAGGTGATCCCTGCTGTGTAAGACGCATTATAAACGGCGGATCCTGTTTTGTCCATAACAAAATCAAGATCCGCTGATTTTTGTAAAAAGCTCACAAAATCTGATAACACATAATCCCGTAAAGCAGTCCAACCCCAGGAATCCCAAGGGTTCCGGATGTCAAAAAGGAAACCGCATTCATGCCCACATTAATTGAAGAATCAGGCGGGATGACATACTGGTTTATAAAAAATATCAGCGCCATCCCGATGGCTGCCCGTATAAAAAAATTAACGACCGCTGACAAAAACTTCCTTCCCAATTTCCATCCACCCTTCCGCCGGACCCGGTCCCTGCATCGCCGGCGCTCCGTTGACTTCTTCCCTTACAGTCTATTCCTGTCCCGGAACTTTTATTCTTTCTGCCCGAGCCATTTCGCGGCCGCTTTTTCCGCCTCCGCCCGGGAATAATTCCATTCTCTGAAAGACAGTCTCTTCTCTCCTTCAATGTTTTTAAAATAAATATCCAGGCTGTCCATAACATCCTGATCCCGGATCTCATCCCTGTCTATCTCCGCGAGAAGGGGCGCCGTATCCTTTGACAGATATGTGAGATAAAAGACGTCAAGCTCTGAGGCATCCTCTGCATGGCTTATATTATACTCTGCGATAAACGTGTCCGGCCTGCCGAATGCAAACAGGATATAGCATACGGACACTACTGCAGTGATATATCTGAAAAGCCCGAAATTTTTTCTGTAAATGCTGTATATCACCCCGAAAAAGATAAACATAAGCACCATAAGGAACCAGAGTACGAGCACGCGCAGGAAGGTGAGATAATATTCGGACACATACAATATCATCCGGTACGCTGCGGATACGATCATGATACATGTACATGCCGAAACCACAGTAAGGAGTACTTTCAGGATCCTGTTTTCTCCGAACACCATCTGACAGATCAGCACAGCAGTGAAGTTGATCAGACTGACGGCAATGAGCTGCCAGAACCCCTGATGGGCGTACTGCGAGTAAGTGATCCCTTCCGGAAGCCCGGTATCCAGCCTTAAAAACAAGAACAGGATCTGGATCCCGGAATAGATCAGATAAACAGCAGCCATGATGCCGGCAAATGTGATCCCTGCCACCGGGTCCGCCCCTTTGTTTTTCCTTTCTGCCTTTCCCGCCAGATTCATCCGGAAGATGCCTGCAAAAAACGCATAGATAAATACAGAGCCGAACAGAAAGGTAAATACAAGTCCCATGATATTGCCGATATCTATTTTTTCCAAAAAGCTCATCGGATTTATCAGGTTAAAAAACCGGTTGAAAATGTGTGAAAAAATCTGGTCTGACGCCATTAAAAGGGGAAGTACCACTATAAGCAGGAGAACAGCCGCCAGGATCCCGATCAGTACAGACCTGAATCCTCTTCGTTTTATCCACAGGACCCTGCCGCTTTCTACAGAGTTATCCACTTCTTTTTTCTTGTTTTTCCCGCTTCCGCAGAAGATATCTCCCGCAGAAATGACCCATGTACCTGCCATGATAAAGAAATTCTTTATATATTCTGCAAATCCCCACTCCTTATCTTTATAGAACTGATGCGCCATGGACATCATGTAGAGAAGCAGGATGCCGACACAGTTAAAGAAATGAAGAAATCCGCTATCCGTCATAACTGTTGCTATCCCCAAAAGAAGGATCCCCGTAAAATACCGGATCGTTCCTTTTTGAAACCGGATCCCTGCCTTCCGGAGATACATAACGGAAAAAGCAAGCGAAACAGCTGTGAGCACAGGAAATGTGATCCCTGACATATTTTTGTACAGGCAAAAAGTAAATATCATTCCGTAGATCAGGCTTGCCATAAGGAACCATCTGTAGTTTTCCCTCATCCTGCGAACAAAAATATTATCCATTTTCATCCTCCTTTACATATTCTAAAATATCTCCAGGCTGGCAGTCCAAAGCCCTGCATATCGCATCCAGCGTGGTAAACCTCACTGCTTTCGCTTTGTTATTCTTTAATATGGAAAGATTCGCCATTGTAATATCTACTTTGTTTGCAAGTTCCGTTACACTGATCTTTCGTTTTGCCATCATAACATCCAGATTAACAACGATCGCCATCTTCTGCCCCCTCCTATATCGTCAGATCATTTTCTTCTTTATATCTTATCGCTTCTGAGAATACCAGGCTCAGTACATGGCTGAACAGCCCTGCAATAAAGAAGGTAAGTACAATGGTAAATGTTGCCGGCGTGGGGATCACGAACAGTTTTACAAAGAACAGTACTGCGATCACAAACGCCGCTGTCTCCATGATCCTCAGGCTTTTTGTATTTACATCCGAAAAACAGTTTTTTCTTATAACAGTACCTATCATTTTTCTGAGCTGATACACGATCACAAGACCGCATACTGCGGATACCAGAAATATGATCAGCATGGAAATATAGTGAGACTCCAAATCTTCTGAATAATACTCTCCGGCCACTTTCAGTGTCAACGGCAGTGAAGCTGTTACCAGGATACCCGTAAAGAACATGAAATTTAAAAGATATTTTGTAAATAAAATAATACCGTTCCCTTTCATAATGACATCTCCTTTGTTCTTTTTGATCTTTGATATGAGCGTATTATAAATCCGTAATATATTATATGTCAATATATTTTTATTGTTTTTTGATAAATTCAATCTGTAATTCAATAATTTCAAAATAAAAAAACACCCACACCGATTTCTGATGCGGGTATTTTTTTATTTCTTATAATATCATTCTATTTCTTTACTTAAGAAACAGAATAATTTCTTTTATATATTTTATTATTCTTTTTACTCTTCTTCTATTTCTTCTGAAATTTCTATGTTTTCTCCATTGATTTCAGCAGAAGCTTTTCGAACCTTTGCTACACTTGCAACTTTTTCATGGTCAGGTAAATTAATCAATTTCACACCAGAAGTTATCCTTCCGTACTGAGAAATATCAGAGCACTTCATGCGGATCACAATTCCTTCTGTGTTAATGATCATGATCTCACTGTCTTCATCCACAGCTTTCATTCCCACTACATTTCCGGTCTTCTCGGTGATCTTATAGCACTTGACGCCTTTTCCGCCGCGGTTCTGGGTGGTAAACTCATCCATGCCTGTGCGCTTGCCCATTCCCTTCTCAGATACAATGAGCATGTCTTTTCCCTGGCTGCTCATCTGCATACCGATCACGACATCACTGTCTCCCAGGTTCATGCCGCGCACTCCCATGGATACCCTTCCGGTGGAGCGTACGTCTGTCTCGTGGAACCGGATGCACTGGCCGTATTTTGTCACGAGCAGGATATCCTGCTGATCATCCGTTACCTTCACTTCGATCAGTCTGTCATCCTCTCTGAGGACGATCGCCGCCAGCCCTGTTTTTCTCACATTTGCATATTCCTGGATCGGAGTTTTCTTCACAAGTCCTTTTTCTGTTGCCATGAAGAGGTATTTTCCTTCTTCATATTCATAGATCGGGATCATTGCCGTGATTTTCTCCTCCGGCATAAGCTGGAGCAGGTTGATGATGGCAGTTCCCCGCGCTGTCCTTCCCGCCTCAGGGATCTCATATCCTTTCAGACGGTATACCCTTCCTGTATTCGTAAAGAACATGATATAGTGATGCGTTGTTGTCACAAACAATTCACGGATATAATCATCTTCCAGAGTCTGCATGCCCTTGATGCCTTTGCCTCCGCGTTTCTGGCTGCTGAAGGTATCCATGCTCATCCTCTTGATGTATCCCAGGTTTGTCATGGTAATGACTACATTTTCCCTCGGGATCAGGTCTTCCATCGAGATATCGAACTCATCATACCCGATGTGTGTCCTTCTCTCATCCCCGTATTTTTCAGAGATAACAAGGATTTCTTTGCGGATCACTCCCAGGAGAAGTTTTTTGTCCGCGAGGATTGCTTTATACTCCTCGATCTTCTTCATAAGCTCTGCGTACTCTGCCTCCAGCTTTTCTCTTTCCAGACCTGTCAGAGCTCTCAGACGCATGTCAACGATCGCCTGTGACTGCGCGTCAGAAAGTTCAAAGCGCTCCATCAACTCCGCTTTCGCGATCTGGACTGTCTTTGATCCGCGGATGATCCGGATCACTTCATCTATATTGTCCAGGGCAATGAGCAGGCCTTTTAAGATATGGGCGCGCTCTTCCGCCTTATTCAGGTCATACTTTGTCCTTCTTGTGACTACCTCTTCCTGGTGCTCCAGATAATATTTCAGCATATCCAGGATATTCATGACCTTTGGCTCATTATTCACAAGCGCCAGCATGATCACTCCGAATGTATCCTGGAGCTGGGTATGCTTATAGAGCTGGTTGAGGATCACATTGGGATTGACGTCGCGGCGCAGCTCAATGCAGATCCGCATTCCCTCGCGGCTGGACTGGTCGCTCAGATCTGTGATCCCGTCTACTTTTTTATCTTTTACAAGCTCTGCGATCTTCTCGATCAGCCTTGCCTTATTTACCATGAACGGAAGCTCTGTCACGATGATCCTGTTCTTGCCGTTCTGCATGGGCTCGATGTTAGTGACCGCCCGGACTCTGATCTTGCCCCGCCCGGTGCGGTAAGCTTCCTCGATCCCTCTTGTGCCGAGGATCTCAGCTCCTGTCGGGAAATCCGGTCCTTTGATGATCTTGAGGATATCTTCGATGGTGGTCTCCCCGTTCTCATCGATCTGATCGTCAATGATCTTTACTACCGCATTGATCACTTCTCTCAGATTGTGCGGAGGGATATTCGTCGCCATACCGACTGCGATGCCGGACGTGCCATTCACAAGGAGATTCGGAAATCTGGACGGAAGGACAGTAGGTTCCTTCTCCGTCTCATCAAAGTTCGGCGTAAAATCAACGGTATCTTTATTGATATCCGCTGTCATTTCCATGGAGATCTTACTCAGGCGCGCCTCTGTGTAACGCATGGCCGCGGCCCCGTCCCCGTCTACAGACCCGAAGTTTCCGTGTCCGTCTACGAGCGGATACCTGGTGGACCACTCCTGGGCCAGATTGACCAGGGCGCCGTAGATGGAGCTGTCGCCATGGGGATGGTATTTACCCATTGTATCACCGACGATACGCGCGCATTTACGGTGCGGCTTGTCCGGTCCGTTGTTCAGCTCGATCATAGAGTAGAGGATCCTTCTCTGCACAGGCTTCAGCCCGTCCCGCACATCCGGGAGGGCGCGGGAAGCGATAACGCTCATCGCGTAGTCAATGTAGGAAGTCTCCATTGTTTTCTTCAGGTCGACCTCATGGACTTTATCAAAAATATTATCTTCCATTGTTTATCTCCTTTTTATGAAATAAATATCCGGCTGGGCTCCGGAAACCCGGAGGTTTTGCTTTGGGATCACCCGGGGAATTTTTTAACGGAGTTTCCGAAGGCTTCCGCTCCGGGACCACCGGCTGCTTCCGCTCCGGGATCCAGTTCAAAAACCTTCGGTTTTTTCACTGGGTTGGCATTTCCAATGCCAACCCTCCTAAGATCTGTGAGAAAGAAATTCGAGCGAGCTCGATTTCTTCCTCACAGATCTTAGGATCCCGTCGCTGGTAAATCGCTAGATATCCAGGTTTTTGACGTATTTTGCGTTTTCTTCGATAAATTCTCTTCTTGGTTCGACTTTGTCGCCCATGAGTGTTGTGAATGTAAGGTCCAGCTCTGAGGAGGTCTCTTCGTCCATGGTCACGCGGAGAAGGACTCTGTGCTCCGGATCCATGGTTGTCTCCCAGAGCTGCTCTGCATCCATCTCGCCCAGACCTTTGTAGCGCTGGATCTTATTATTGCTGTCCCTTCCGACTTCAAGGAGGATCTGGTTCAGTTCCTCATCGCTGTACGCGTACCATACTTTTTTGTTTTTCTCCAGCTTATACAGCGGCGGCTGTGCCAGATATACATATCCTTCTTTGATCAGGTCAGGCATAAACCGATAGAGGAAGGTTAATAATAATGTACTGATATGAGCGCCGTCCACATCGGCATCTGTCATGATGATGATCTTATGGTATCTCAGTTTTGAGATATCGAAATCCTCATGGATCCCTGTCCCGAACGCTGTGATCATTGCCTTGATCTCCGCGTTTCCATAGATCTTATCCAGTCTTGCCTTCTCGACATTGAGGATCTTGCCTCTCAGGGGCAGGATCGCCTGGGTCGCGCGGTCTCTCGCTGTCTTTGCGGAACCGCCGGCGGAATCTCCCTCTACGATATAGATCTCACATTTCGCCGGATCTTTGTCCGAGCAGTCCGCCAGCTTGCCGGGAAGGGATGTACCGTCGAGAGCGGATTTTCTTCTCGTCAGATCCCTTGCCTTCCTTGCCGCTTCTCTCGCTCTCTGCGCCATCACAGATTTTTCAACCGTGATCTTTGCCACATTCGGATTCTGCTCGAGGAATATCTCAAGCTGGGTGCTCAGGACGCTGCTCACAGCTCCCCTTGCCTCGCTGTTTCCAAGTTTCTGCTTTGTCTGTCCCTCAAACTGCGGATCCTCGATCTTTACACTGATGATCGCTGTCAGTCCTTCCCTTATATCCTCACCCGCAAGTTTTTCGTTTTCTTTTATAAGTTTATTCTTTTTTGCGTAATCATTAAATGTCTTTGTCAACGCAATCCTAAACCCTTCTACATGGGTCCCGCCTTCAGGAGTTGTAATATTGTTGACAAAGCCATACGTATTTTCACTGTAAGAATCATTGTGCTGCATGGCGATCTCTACCGCCACGCCGTCTTTCATCCCCTCGCAGTAGATGATCTGGTCGTACAGAGGAGTCTTGCTCCGGTTTAAGTATGTGACGAACTCCTTGATCCCGCCTTCATAGTGGAAGACATGCTCCCGGAGTTCCTCTCCCCTCCAGTCGCGCAGGACGATCCTGAGTCCCTTTGTGAGGAACGCCATCTCCCGGAATCTCTGCTTCAGGGTGTCATAGTCAAAGATTGTGTCGTCAAAGATTTCCGCGTCCGGATAAAACGTTACTTTTGTCCCCGTCCTGTCCGGCTCGCAGTCGCCGACGATCTTCAGCTTATAGATCACTTTTCCTCGCTCGTAGCGCTGCTTATAGATATGCCCGTCATGACAGATCTCGACTTCCAGCCACTCCGAGAGGGCGTTTACGACAGATGCACCTACACCGTGCAGTCCTCCGGACACCTTGTATCCTCCTCCGCCGAATTTTCCGCCGGCATGGAGCACAGTGAACACGACCTCAACTGCAGGAAGCCCTGCCTTGTGGTTGATCCCGACCGGGATCCCGCGTCCGTTATCGCTGACTGTAACAGAATTATCCTTGTTGATATCGACCTGGATCTCATCGCAGTAACCGGCAAGCGCCTCGTCTACGGAGTTGTCCACGATCTCATACACGAGATGATGGAGCCCTCTTGTGGAAGTGCTGCCGATATACATACCCGGTCTCTTTCTTACGGCTTCCAGGCCTTCCAGGATCTGGATCTGGTCCGCCCCATATTCAGCGTCAAATTCTGTACTTGATGCACCCATGTAATAACCTCCTAATTTGCATTTACTGCATGCCCGTTTTTAATGTGGAATATTTTGTTGATCGAAAATCTGTGGTTTACAAATTCATCCAGCCCGGTACATGTGATTATCGTCTGTATATCATGAATACTGTCCAGTAAATAGTTTTGCCGGTGTTTGTCCAGTTCAGACAATACATCGTCCAGCAAAAGGACCGGCGTATCATTGATCACTCTTTTTACCAGTTCGATCTCTGACAGTTTCAGGGACAGGGCTGCTGTCCTCTGCTGTCCCTGGGAACCGAACCTCCTGACATCGATCCCGCTTTGGGTCGTAAAACAGATGTCATCCCTGTGCGGTCCCACAGTCGTACTCTTCATCCTGATATCCCTGTCCCTGTGCTTTGCAAGAGCTTCCTCAAGAGACATATTTCCTGTGCCTGACTCATATGAAAGAGTGATGCGCTCTTTCCCACCGGTCAACTTATAATGCATATCAGAAATAATTTCATTTACCTGACAAATAAATTCTTTTCTTCTCTCCAGGACTTTTGTGCCGTAGGAAACAAGCTGCATATCCCATATATCCAGAGTTTCCATGAGATTTTTCTGTCCGTATATATCTTTCAGCAGGGAATTTCTCTGATTGATGATGCGATTATAATTTGAAAGATTATTGAGATAAATCTTATCGAGCTGCGATAATTCCAAGTCAATAAACCTTCTTCTCCCCGCCGGTCCTTCCTTGATGATGTTCAGATCCTCCGGTGAAAAGAAGACAAAATGGACGATGCCGAACAGCTCGCCAGCCCGCCTGATAGGGACTTTATCGATTGCGATCCCCTTTGGGCTGTTCTTTTTCAGATGCATGTCGATCTGAAAATTTATCCCTCTCTTTTCGATCGTTGTCTCTATATGGGATTCATCATATCCGAACTGTATAATATCCCTGTCCTTTGTCCCCCGATGGGACTTGGTCGTCCCGGAGAGATAAAGGGCTTCCAGGATATTTGTCTTTCCCTGGGCATTGTCCCCATACAGGATGTTCGTGTTCGGATCAAATTTCAAATCTAAAAGGTCATAATTTCTGTAGTTTTTCAGCTTAAGAGATTTGATTACCATAACTTTCCCATCTAATCTATTTTACACTTTTTCCGGCATTTTTTCAACCGATTATCCGATGCGGAGCTCTTTTCCGTCATATAAGACGACATCGCCGCTGTGCAGCTTTCTCCCTCTCCGGGTCTCTGTCTCGCCGTTTACCATGACCAGACCGTCCTGGATGACTACCTTTGCCTCAGCCCCTGTCTCTGCCATGCCGGCTGCTTTTAAAACCTGTCCGAGCCGGATGAAATCTTCTCCGGCTCTCAACTGAAACAGTTCCATTTTTCTCTCCTTTACCACTTCTGTTCCTATACTGCTGCGTTAAAATTCACGGGGAGGATCAGGTAAATATAGCTCTGTTCCTCATCCTTGATGAAGCACGGCGCCTTTGCGTTCATGAAATAAAGGTCCACTTCTTCATCGTCGATCACGCGCAGCGCGTCGATCAGGAATTTCGGGTTAAATCCGATCAGAAGGTCCTTGCCTTCTTTCATACACATGATCTCTTCGTCCATGGATCCGATCTGTGATTTGATCTTAAATTCCATAGACTCATCCCTGATATCGATGATGATCGGCTTCTTATCGCCCTCTTTGATGAGAAGGGTCGCACGGTCGATACAGTTAAGAAGTTCCCTTTTATTGATCCTCACCTTTGTCTCATAATCGCTGGAAAGCATCTGGTCGATCCTGAAATATTCTCCTTCGATCAGCCTGGATACAACGACCGTCCTGTCAAATTCAAAAACAATATGATTCTTCGTAAACGAAATATCCACGTCTGCTTCCGCTTCTCCGCCGATGATCTTGCTGATCTCCTGGAGCGTCTTGCCGGGCACGATCACCTTCTTCGGAGAGTAGGAGTCTTTCAGCTCGATCTTGCGGATCGAGATCCTGTGCCCGTCAAGGGAAACGACCTTCAGGATATTGTCATCGATCTCAAAGAGCTCTCCTGTCATCATTTTATTCGTATCGCTGTCCGCGATGGAAAAGATCGTCTGGCGGATCACTTCTTTCAGCGTAAATTCGGAGACCGTGATAAAGTCATCCTTCTCTACGGCCGGAAGATAGGAAAAATCATCTCCCGGCTGAGCCGCGATATTGAACTTCGCCTTTTCACATGTGATAAGAGC
>DWUV01000120.1 GCA_019120595.1 Candidatus Mediterraneibacter tabaqchaliae
ACGGTGCGGATATATAGGATGTCTGGATTATTCACTGGACATAAAAGGAATACAGGCTTGGTGTCTGAAAATGGAACTTGAGGCATTTCAGAGGGAAGAAAAGATAGAGGAGTATGAAGCCTTTAAAAAAATTGTAGCTGTGTTTATGCAGCAGATCAGTAATCTGGACACCCTGCCGGTTCTTAGGTATTCACGCCAGCTGGGTGATATGGTTTATCGGGAAAGAGACTGCGAAATGCCTGTTTCCAGTTTAAGTGCCGGATACCAGTCTTTATTATGGATGGTTATGAATCTGGCATACCGTCTGGCGCTGCTCAATCCGAACCATGCCGATACATTGCAGAAAACGGAAGGGATTGTTCTTATAGATGAGATTGATATGCATCTGCATCCTAAATGGCAGTGGAATGTAGTGAGTGCTCTGGAAAGCACGTTCCCTAATATTCAGTTTATTATGGCGACGCATTCTCCAATTGTGATATCATCCTGCAAAAACAGTACGTTGATACAGGTTGATGAGAATCAGTCGATCCGATATCTGGAAAATGCATATGGTTATTCAGTCAAGGATGTATTGGAACTGCGGCAGGGAAGCGGAGAAAAACCGAGAAAGATCGAACGCCTGATCGACCAATTTGAAAAGGCAGTAAATCGCGAAGATTATACAGCTGCAAAAAAAGTAATCGAAATGATGCGCAGTGAGCTGGGAGAGGATCATGCTGAAGTACAAAATGCAGAAGGAGAACTGGAAATGATAAACTGGATAGCGGAGAATTAAAAATGATCTACATCAGGAAGAAAAAACCTTCACAGACTATAATCAACAAAGTAAATGAAATAAAACGAACAGAGCAGTGGCGCTGCATCCAAAACGGAGATACGCAGTCAGTCAGGAGTTTGATCTTCTGCCGAAAGAAGAGATCAGGCAGTCTCTGTTGGAAGAGCAGCGTTATTTGTGTGCTTATTGTATGAAGCGTATAAAAAATGATGGGCTGCATACAACGATTGAACATTGGGAACCACTGAGCGTAAATAAGGATAAAGCTTTAGAGTATGATAACATGCTGGCTGTTTGTGATGGTGGAAGAAAAGCTGATCTGACAGGAAATGTACAGCGCATTTTATGCTGTGATGCCAGCAAGGATGAAAAAGAAATAGCAATCGATCCCACGGATGAACGCCAGATGAAACTGATTAAATATAAAACAAACGGTGAAATATATACTGATCCAGAAGATAAGAGACTGGAAACAGATATAAATCAAGTTTTGAATTTGAATGGACTGAGGGATCAAAATGGTGAATTGATAGCAGACACTTCAACACAGCTGCTGAAGGGGAGAAGAGACGCATATGAACAGTGCCGCACTTTTTTCAGAATGTTGGATCAAAAAAATAAGTTTACTTCTAATATGATAAAAAAACGGATTGATGCTATTGAAAAGCAGGATGAAATGCCAGAATATGCGGGAGTAACGTTGTTTTTTCTTAAAAACAAATACCGGGAACTGAGAAACAGAGGTCTGTAAAAAATATTTTTTGAAATTCTGCAAAAGATAATCTGGAGCTGATCCCCTGTGAGCATATGCCCAAACTCCGCTCTCTGCGTCCGGCCGATATGCTGTTTATTTTAGAAGGGCTGGATAAAGTGCTGCCGAAAGAATATCTGGATAAGATATGGGAAATGATCAGGAGGCGATGGGAATATTATGAAAGCTTTTGCAATCAAAGATGACACGGTTTCTAAGAGCAGAGAGCTTGCGTATCTGCTTTATTATGAAATGCCGAGGATGTTTTTTATCGAAATTTCAGAACAGACTACCGAGTGGGAGGCACCCCTGCTCCTGTCTTCATTTGTTAAGAATGGGAAGTATACAGTAGACGCATACTGGAGCAGAAAATGGGTGCAGCAGAGGATCGTGCCGCCGGACCGACAGAATCTGGGGGAGATACTGCGGCAAAATGGGTTGAAAGAATATGATGAATTCAGTCTGCTGGAACTGTCAGGGGGAAGGTGCGCGCAGGATGAATGCTATATCGAATCTGTCAGCGAAGATGAGATTTATGAGAAAATGCAGGACCGCTTTGGGAAAAAAGTGAAAAATGCAGTGCCTTTGGAAAATTACGACATCCTGCTTTTTTTTGAAAATGATATGGTTAAAAAATGCAGTTTGACAGAAACTCTGTCAGAAAATTTTCCTTAATTCAGAGGTGGAACGCAGAAAGTGGAAATAGATTCTTGCAAAAATTGTCGGAAACTGCAGTGAGGATTGTCAAGACGACGAAAGGATTGCCCGGAGCTTTACTTATCAGAAGAGAAGGAGCGCTGTTCCATAGATGAATGTCAATCTATGAACAGCGCTCCTCTTTGTATCTGTTTTCCTGTTATCCTTCCCTGTCCGAAACAGACGGATAAGCCCTTATGACTGTTTCTGGTTCTTCAGCTCCTGCATCTTCATCGCGCGCACCTTCAGCGGCAGTCCGAACAGGTTGATGAATCCGTCTGCGTCGTGGTGGTCGTAGAGGTCGCCTGTCGTGAAGCTTGCCAGAGACTCGCTGTACAGAGAGTACGGGGAAGTCTCGCCTGCACGGATGATGTTTCCTTTGTACAGTTTGAACTTCACTTCACCTGTCACATACTGCTGAGTCACGTCCATAAATGCCTGGATCGCCTCGCGCAGCGGTGTGAACCATTTTCCTTCATACACGATCTGCGCGAATTTATTTCCAAGGTCTTTCTTTACTTCATATGTCGCGCGGTCGAGCACCAGCTCTTCCAGCTGCTGATGCGCTTCCATCAGGATCGTTCCGCCCGGTGTCTCGTACACGCCGCGGGATTTCATGCCTACGACACGGTTTTCCACGATATCAATGATGCCGATACCGTGTTTTCCGCCAAGGGCGTTAAGCTCTTTGATGATGTCGGATACTTTCATTTCTTTGCCGTTTACACTCTTCGGCACGCCTGCCTCGAATGTCATGGTCACATATTCCCCTTTATCCGGCGCTTTTTCCGGCGTCACGCCGAGCACGAGCAGGTCGTCGTAATTCGGCTCGTTTGCCGGATCCTCCAGCTCCAGGCCTTCGTGGCTGATGTGCCACAGATTGCGGTCGCGGCTGTAGCTGTGCTGTGCGTCGAACGGAAGGTCAATGCCGTGCTGGCGGCAGTATTCGATCTCATCCTCGCGGGACTGCATGGTCCACACGTCTGTCATCCTCCAGGGAGCGATGATCTTGATATCCGGGGCGAGCGCTTTGATGCCCAGTTCAAAGCGGATCTGGTCGTTGCCTTTTCCTGTCGCGCCGTGGCAGATCGCGACAGCGCCTTCCTTGCGGGCAATCTCAACCAGCTTCTTCGCGATGGCCGGACGCGCCATGGATGTGCCGAGAAGATATTTGTTCTCATAGACAGCTCCTGCCTTGACACACGGTACGATGTAGTTGTCGCAGAAATCATCCACGATATTTTCGATATATAATTTGGAAGCTCCCGAAAGCTTGGCCCTCTCGTCAAGACCGTCCAGTTCCTCTCCCTGTCCGCAGTCGATGCAGCAGCACACAACATCATAGCCGAATGTCTCTTTCAGCCACGGGATAATGGCAGTTGTGTCAAGACCGCCTGAATACGCTAATACCACTTTTTCTTTACTCATATCAAATGCCTCCTGAATGTATTTTTATTCGCTTTTCCGTCCCGCCGGGCGGGGCTGAAAACATATGTCATTGCCGTTTTTCACAAGCTAGAACATACTATACACCAGAATTTATATTTATGCAAGAGAAAATTGATGAAAAAGAATAATATGCATAATATCACATAAAAATGCATAAAAAGTCATTTTTGCTGTAAGAAAATGCATAAAATTTCAGTGGGGATCAGCGGCATACCGGAAAAGAACGTCGGGAAGCTGCGGCACATAGACTGATATCAGAGCAGGCGGCACAGCAGCTGGCCTGCTGAAAAATCGAAACAAAGATCAGGAAGGAAAAGAATGGAATGATATCAGTCAGTCTTTGCATGATCGTCAGGGATGAGGAAGAAGTGCTGGGGCGCTGCCTGGAAAGCGTAAAAAATACTGTGGATGAGATGATCATCGTGGATACCGGTTCCCGGGACAGGACGAAAGAGATCGCAGCAGAGTATACGGATAAGGTCTATGATTTTGAATGGAAAGAAGACTTTTCGGCAGCGAGGAATTTTTCTTTGTCAAAAGGGACAATGGATTACCTGATGTGGCTTGATGCAGATGATATCCTGCCCCGGGAGAGTGCGGCGGCAATGCTGGAACTTAAACGGAAACTGCCCCGCGATACGGATGTTGTTATGATGCCGTATGCAGTGGCATTTGATGCCAACGGGAAAAGCGCATTCACCTATGACCGAGAGCGGCTCGTGAAAAACAATGGCGCTTTTTTCTTCCGGGGGCGTGTCCATGAGGTGATCCCGCCTGTCGGAAATGTATATTATTCGGATGTGCTGATCGAGCACAGAAAGATCGGACCCGGGGATGGGGACAGGAACCTTCGGATCTATCAGGACATGGAGGCGAAAGGAGAAAATTTTGACAGCCGTTCCCTCTATTACTATGGACGGGAGCTTTTGTCCCACGGAGAATATGAAAAAGGGGCACAGATTCTCCGGTCATTTTTGGACCGTCCGGACGGATGGGTGGAAAATCAGATCGATGCGACCCGGCAGATGGCATACTGTTTTTACGGGACAGGAGATGAGAGAAGAGCGCTCAGCGCACTGCTGGAGGGGCTGGCATATGATGTGCCGAGGGGAGAGACCTGCTGTGACCTGGGAAGGCATTTCATGGACAGGGGGCGGTATGAACAGGCGGCCTACTGGTACAGGCAGGCGCTTAGCGCAAAGAAGGCGGAACGGTCCGGGGCATTTATAACAGAGGAGTGCTATGGCTACCTTCCGGCAATCTCGCTGTGTGTCTGCTATGACAGACTTGGAAAATACGGGCTGGCAGAAGAGTATAATGAGCTGGCTGAAACGTTCTCTCCCGGTTCGGATCACTGTCGTGTGAACAGGGAGTATTTCCGCAGGAGAAGATCAGACGGACAAAAAAGGGATCCCAACATACATTAATTATGAAAGGAGGTTGGCAATTATGATATGGTTCAGAAAAAAACAAAAAGATAACAAGAATGATCACGAAGTGCACGGGCAGTCCTCGTGCTGCCGCAGGGATGATGGCTGTGACCGGGAAAGATGCGGATGGAATCCTTTTGGGTGCCAGCGGCCCTGCCCGCCAGCACCGTGCTGCTGTACCGGGCCGACCGGGGCAATCGGTGCAACTGGAGCAACAGGGCCAACCGGCCCAATGGGCCCGACCGGTCCGACTGGCCCGACTGGCCTGACAGGAGCAACTGGAGCAGCTGGGGCAACAGGTCCGACCGGCCCAACGGGTCCGGGAAGCGGGGCAACCGGCCCAACTGGCCCCACGGGCGCGACAGGTCCAACGGGTCCAACCGGTCCGACCGGCCCGAGCGGAGCAACAGGTCCAACCGGTCCGACCGGCCCCGGTGGAGCAACCGGCCCAACCGGTCCAACAGGATCGACCGGTCCCAGCGGAGCAACTGGCCCAACAGGCCCAACCGGCCCGAGCGGAGCAACTGGGGCAACAGGTCCGACAGGTCCGACAGGTCCAACCGGTCCAACCGGCCCTTCTGCATCGGAGCAGCAGGCCAGCTATCTGGCGGCGTATTCCACGCCATCCCAGACGGGGACGACAGGCACAGCTTTGATCTTTGACAGAAATGCTTCGTCAGGCGGGACTGATGTGACGCATTCCCAGAATACTCCGCAGGTTACGATCCAGACTCCGGGAACGTACGAGGTGTCTTTCCATGGGAATATAGGTCCGGTGAGCACATCAACCCTTCCGCTTACGGTTTCCCTTTATCTTCAGCAGCAGGGGGCTACGGTGCCGGGCGCCTTCATCCAGCATACGTTCCAAGCAGCGACAGATTCGGCGGGCGTGGCATTCTCTCAGATCCTCTCAGTGACTTCAGTCCCGGCTGTCCTTCAGGTGGCCGGACAGGGCGGGAACTTTTTCTACGGAGGCATCAATCTGACAGTACAGAAGATCGGCGGCACGCCGGCAGCCTGAGATGTATCCGGCAAAACAGAGGCAGGCAGGCGGGACTATTTCCCGCCTGCCTGAATTATATGGGAGCGAAAAGAATAGTATATATAAGGAAAGAGCAGCAGGGGCAGGAGTACAAAGCGGCGGAAGGGCGCTGATAAGGCGGAAATTGTTACTTTTGTGGGAAAGTAGTAAAATTTCCCTGTATTTTTTATTAAAATTATATAACCAAAAATGCAAAGGGATGCATAAAAAGTGCAAACTAAACGGTTCGAAATTTGGTATAATAGCATCTGTAAGCAGATTACTTTCCGTAATATTTACGGAAGGGGCTTGTTAAGACAGCATGAGGAAAGGGCTTTGACACCTGTCCGATAATTGCTAAATACCTAAAGAAAGGGGGATGAGAACATGCCAGATATTAGATTGACAAGGATCGACAATCGTCTGATTCACGGTCAGGTGGCGACACAGTGGTGCGGCGTTGTAGGCGCTAATCTTCTGCTTGTTGCGAATGATGCGGTTGCAGCGGATGAATTCCGCCAGAGCCTGATGAATATGGCTGCGCCTGCATACGCGCAGACAAGATTCTTCACCATTCAGAAGACAATCGATATCATCCACAAAGCTTCTCCGAATCAGCATATTGCGATTATCTGCGAATCACCACAGGATGTGCTTAAGCTTGTTGAGGGCGGGGTTCCGATTAAGAAAGTAAATATCGGTAATATGCACATGGCTGATGGCAAACGTCAGGTTGCAACTTCGGTTGCAGTGGATGACGATGATGTTGCAACTTTCAAAAAGCTGCAGGATCTCGGTGTGGAACTTGAGATCAAGAGAGTTCCGGACACGCCGGCAGAAAGTGTCGACAAATTATTTAAGTAATTAACAGGTTTTATTGGTTAAATGGAAAGGAGTAAATATGGAGATTTCAATTATCCAGGCAATACTGGTCTTCGTGGTAGCATTTATCATGGGAATCGACCAGTTCAGCTTCTTAGAGTCTCTGTACCAGCCAATCGTTACCTGCCCGATCATCGGTGCTATCCTTGGTAACTTTGAGCTTGGTATCGTAGTTGGTGGTGCTTACCAGCTGATCCAGATCGGCTCCATGCCGATCGGTGGTGCTCAGCCGCCGAACGCAATCCTCGGTGGTATCATGGCAACGATCTTCGCAGTATCTCTTGACATGGAGGCAACTGCTGACGGCGTTGGCGCAGCACTTGGTCTTGCAATTCCGTTCGCTGTATTTGGACAGTACGCTGTTACTCTGACATTTACATTTATGTCAGGTATGATGGCTAAAGCTGACAAATATGCAGAGGAAGCTAATGTAAAAGGTATCCGCAACCTGAACTTCCTTGAGATGGGCGTTCTGGGATGCCTGTTTGGTATCCTGGCAGTTGCTGGTCTCTATGGCGGTTCTGCACTCGGTGAGACACTTCAGCAGTTCTCCTATGACTTCTCATGGGTAATGGCTGGTCTGGACGCAGCAGGCGGCGCTATGAAGTTCGTCGGATTCGCGATCCTGATGAAAGTTATGATGTCCAACGAGATGTGGGGATTCCTTCTGGCAGGTTTCGTTATGGCACTGCTCTGCAGCGCAAATGCGACAACTTCCGGAGCAACTCTGATCCTGTGTGCTTTCGTAGGTGTGGCTATTGCTCTCTATGACTTCAACACACAGACAAAGATCAAACAGAATGCAGGCGCAGGCGCAGGATATGTAGGAGGTGACTCGGATGGCATATAATATTCCAGAGAAATATCAGGATTTAACTCCGGCACCGAAGCTGGACAACAAAACGTTAAATAAGATGGTATGGCTGTCCTGTTTCTTACAGGCATCCTTCAACTATGAAAGAATGCAGGCTTGTGGATGGCTCTGGGGCATCCTTCCGGGTCTTCAGAAAATACATACAAACAAAGAAGACCTGAAGGCTTCTATGGCTCACAACCTGGATTTCCTGAACACTCACCCGTTCCTTGTAACATTCGTAATGGGTATTGTTCTCTCCCTGGAGCAGAACAAAGCTGATACACAGACGATCCGTTCCGTACGTATTTCTGCGGCAGGTCCTCTCGGCGGTATCGGTGACGCTCTGTTCTGGCTGACACTTGTTCCGATCACAGCTGGTCTTACAGCGAACATGGCTATGGAAGGACAGATCATTGGTGCGATCCTCTTCCTGATCATCTTCAACGTAGTTCAGTTTGTAGTACGTTTCGGACTTATGTACTGGTCCTACGGACTTGGAACAAAAGCTGTTACTCTTCTTACATCTAATGCAAAAGAGTTTACACGTGCAGCAAGCATCCTTGGTATCTTCGTAGTTGGTG
>DWUV01000121.1 GCA_019120595.1 Candidatus Mediterraneibacter tabaqchaliae
AAGAGGTTTTTCTTGTCGGCGTCGGCGGTGTACTTATAGTTGGGGTGCTTGGTCAGGTCGTACTTGTCCGAGAGGAAGGGACGCACGCCCCGCAGCATGAAGATACACTTGCCTCCGTCCATCACTGCCAATTCGTCCTGGGTCATCAACTCCTTTCCCAATTTCTGATAAGTGAGGCCGTGAGAAACCTGGCTGCCCCGGTTCTCGGATTGATTGAAGCTGTCGATGGTCTCCTTGCCCAGCAGCTCCGAAATTTCTTTCAGAGTGGATTTCTCCTTGCCTCCCAAAAACAAGGTGCTGTCGCAGTTACCCACGATGGTATCCGCCGCGTCCTTGTAGATGGTCTTTAACTGGCTTTGGCTCTGCAAAATAATAGAAGCCGATATTTCACGGCTTCGGATGGTAGCAATCAATTTCTCGAAGTTCGGGATTTCACATCGTGTTCCTTGCCTCTGAAAACATTGATTTTACTGGACTTGCTCATGTTTTCTTATTAGGAGGCAAGTCAGGGCATCTCCTTTTTTAACATATCTGCACTTTGCACACTGAGGCACAGATGTTTTATTTACAGCACCTTTCTTATACGCTTCTGCATCTATCTGCCATTTCTCAGCTAAAGTTAATTGTTTCTCACCCATATTTTCACAATACCTGTAATTTTCATTTCCTCAACCGTCCTCTCCTGACGAATGCCAAAATAAGCGCAATAACCTGAAATACCATAGCGGATACAAGCAAAACAAAACTAAGCGTCAGATTCTCCTCTGAAATGATAGAAAACGGCGTCATAACCACTGGATCACCTGTAATTCTTCCGCTTGCAAGCATCCACACCCCGCACTCTACTGCTACTGTTATTATTGTAAAAAAGACTACAAGGACACATTCTGCTGTTGCAAGAACCCTTCCCGATCTCTTCAGCCGTTCCGAGCGAGACGGATCTTCCCCAGACACTTTATCACTCAATTTGATCCTGACATTTGCATTGATGTCAACACAAAGGATAATAATTACTTCCACAAGTGTAAATATACCAAACAATCCCACATAAGGATTCACGAATGAACATACTGCTGACAGTATTAATGGAATAAGAATATACATTTCAATACACCTCTTATGCTCTCCCAACATGATTCCATTGCTGTTTTTCGGGCAGACTGTTACCCCTTTAGTTCGCCTTATTTATAATCATCTATCATATCCGGCATATTTTCAAGCTCTTTTTAACATTTGTCCGGCAGAGGTCAGTACCGCCCGCCGTGCCAACTTCGATTCCGCGGCTTTGCCGCTCCATCTCAGTCGCGGGCATTCGCCCTATGGAAAAACAGAAACAGGGACCCGTAAGAATGCAAGCACTCTTCCGGGTCCCTGTTTCCGCTTCTCCGCACGGCTCATTGCCGTCACGAAAGCTCTAACTTTCCTGTATACAACTGGTAATAAGTTCCTTTTAATTTCAACAGATCCTCATGGGTGCCTCTCTCTATGATGCGTCCGTGTTCGAGGACCATGATGGCGTCGCTGTTACGGATGGTGGACAGCCGGTGGGCGATGACGAATACGGTGCGCCCTTTCATGAGGTTATCCATGCCCTGCTGTACGATCTGCTCTGTCCTGGTATCGATGGAGGACGTGGCCTCATCCAGGATCAGCACCGGCGGATCCGCGATGGCCGCCCTGGCAATGGCGAGGAGCTGTCTCTGCCCCTGGGAGAGTTCTTCCCCGTCGCCGCTTAAGTGGGTGTCATACCCGTTTGGCAGCATGTTGATAAATCCGTCCGCATGGGCGAGTTTTGCCGCCTTATATACTTCTTCATCCGTTGCGTCCAGTTTTCCGTAACGGATATTTTCCTTGATCGTGCCTGTGAACAGGTGGGTATCCTGGAGCACGATGCCGAGCGAATGTCTCAGATCCGCTTTTTTGATCTTGTTGATATTGATATCGTCATAGCGGATCTTGCCGTCCGCCACATCGTAGAAACGGTTGATCAGGTTGGTGATCGTAGTCTTGCCCGCGCCGGTGGATCCGACGAAGGCCAGCTTCTGCCCCGGCTTTGCATACAGGGTCAGGTCATGGAGCACCATATGGTCCGGCGTATATCCGAATGTCATGTCATAGAAGCGCACATCGCCTTTCAGCTCTGTGTAAGTGACGGTTCCGTCCGCCTTATGCGGATGCTTCCACGCCCACATGCCGGAGCGCTCTTTGCACTCCACGATATTGCCCTTCTCATCTTTCTTCGCATTGACAAGGGTCACGTAGCCGTCGTCAACCTCCGGTTCCTCATCCATCATATTGAAGATACGCTCCGCTCCGGCAAGCGCCATGATGATGGAGTTGAACTGCTGCGCGATCTGCATGAACGGCTGTGTAAAGCTCTTCGTAAACTGCAGATAAGACGCCATGACTCCCAGCGTGATATTTCCGATGCCCATTACGGAGAGGAAGCCGCCGAACACTGCCGTGAGCACGAACTGCAGGTTCCCGAGATTTCCGATGATGGGTCCCATCATACTTGCAAATGTATGTGCCCGTGACGCACTGGTAAACAGGCGCTCATTGAGCTCGTCAAATTCTCTCTCCGAGATCTTCTCGTGGTTAAACACCTTAACGACGCGCTGGCCGTTCATGCGCTCTTCCACAAAACCAGTGATGTCCGCCAGGTCCAGCTGCTGCCGGATGAAATACTTTCCGCTGTTGCCCGCCACCAGTTTTGATACAATGATCATCACAAAGATCATGACCACCGCCATGATCGTCAGCACCGGGCTGAGCACCAGCATGGAAACAAATGTCACAACAACCGTAAACACAGACATCAGCACCTGCGGGATAGACTGGTTGATCATCTGGCGCAGGGTATCCGTATCATTTGTATAAAGACTCATGATCGAGCCGTTTGTATTCTGGTCAAAATAGCGGATCGGCAGTGTCTGCATGTGTTCAAACATCTCGTCGCGGACACGCTTTAACACGCCCTGCCCGATCACGACCATCATGCGGCTGTACACAAAGGTAGAGATCACTCCCAGAAGGAAGATCGACCCCAGCACTGCCAGCGCGCTGTAGAGCTCCGTGTAATCCGGATCAGTCTGCCCGATCAGCGGGATGATAAAATCATCCAGAAGGAATTTCAGCGACAATGATACTGAGATCGAGGCAATGGAACTCATCAGGATACAGATCAGCACCACGATGAACTGTACCTTATAAGTACCTGTCACATATTTCAGCAGACGCTTTGCCGTCTTGATCGTTCCCTTTGTGACTGCCGGGCCGCCGCCCCGTCTCTGTTTGATCTGGTCACTCATCGTCAGCGCCTCCTTTCACCTGTGATTCATATACTTCCCGGTAAATGGCATTCGTCTTCAGAAGCTCTTCTGATGTGCCGATACCGTTGATCTCACCGTTATCCATGACAATGATCACGTCCGCGTCCTCCACAGACGAGATCCTCTGCGCGATGATGATCTTCGTCGTATCCGGGATCTCCTCGCGGAATGCCTGGCGGATCAGAGCGTCTGTCCTTGTATCCACCGCGCTGGTAGAATCGTCAAGGATCAGGATCTTCGGTTTCTTAAGCAGCGCCCTCGCGATACAGAGCCTCTGCTTCTGACCGCCGGACACATTATTCCCGCCTTCCACGATCATTGTGTTATAACCGGCCGGGAACTCCTGGATAAAGCTGTCCGCCTGGGCCAGCTTACAGACTCTCTGCACCTCTTCATCGCTGGCGTTCTCATCGCCCCAGCGGATGTTTTCATAGATACTTCCCGTAAAGAGCACATTCTTCTGGAGTACCATGGACACCTGGTCGCGCAGCGCCTCCAGATTGTAGTCGCGCACATCCACGCCGCCGACTTTCACTTTGCCGCCCGTTACGTCATACAGTCTCGGGATCAGCTGCACAAGAGTGGACTTGGCGCTTCCCGTACCGCCGATGATACCCACGATCTGCCCGCTCTTTATATGAAGATCCACATCCTTCAGAGACAGGTTTCCGCCTTCTCCGGCATAGCTGAAGTTGACATGTTCGAAATCAATATCTCCGTTTGCCACTTCTCTGACCGCGTCCGCCTTATCCTGCATCTCCGGCACTTCTTCCAGCACCTCTGTGATACGGTCTGTAGAAGCCTCAGCGATCATGATCATCGTAAACACAAAGGTCACCATCATCAGAGACATCAGGATCTGGAGCGCATATACGATCACGCTGGTCAGCTCTCCTGTCTGCATGGTCCCGCTGATAATGCTCTCCCCGCCGATCAGCACCATAACGATAACGACTGTATATACGGCAAACTGCATGATCGGGGAGTTCCACGCTACGATCTTCTCGGCTTTCGTAAACAGTTTGAATACTATCGTAGATACCCTGCCGAATTTCTCTACTTCATGGTCTCCGCGGACATACGCCTTGACGACCCTTGCCGCGTTGACATTTTCCTGGACTGTGTTGTTGAGCACATCGTACTCATCAAACACCTTGACAAAATGCGGATGCGCTTTCTTTGCGATAAAGATCAGTGCGATGCCGAGGACCGGCGCTACGATCAGCATGACAATGGCGATCGGCATACTGATGGTCATTGTCATGATCAGGGAAAGTATGATCATGATCGGCGCCCTTGCCAGCAGACGGATCGTAAACATATACGCCATCTGCACGTTCGTGATATCCGTAGTCATCCTTGTCACAAGGCTGGATGTCGAAAAATGGTCGATGTTTCCAAACGAAAAATCCTGTATCCGGTAAAAGATATCATGGCGCAGGTTCTTCGCGTATCCTGAGGAAGCGATCGCTCCGAGCTGTCCCGCCTTGGCGCCGAACGCCAGAGCCAGCATCGCCATGACGATGAGCAGAAGACCCATCTTTATAATGTAAGCCATATCCCCTTCCATAATCCCCACGTCAATGATCTTCGCCATCAGCAGCGGGATAAGGACTTCCATCAGAACCTCCAGACAGACCAGCACCGGAGTCAGGAATGCTTCCCGTTTATATTCCCTGACAGAACGAAGTAATTTCCTATTCATGGTCTATTATCTCCTCTCTTCTTTTTTCGTCTACCGACAAATTTTCCGACATCTGGCTCAGCACTTCCCGACAGACCGCGAGCTTCTCAGCCGGGATCCCCCCCGCCAGAAGTTTCTCGATATAGCGGATATTATCCAGGATATGCCTGCGCACGCCTTTGGCCTTATCCGTGGGCGTCAGCTTTTTCAGCCGGGCGTCCCACTCTACCTGTTCGCGGTTGATAAATCCGTTTTTTTCCAGTATCTGGAGCGTCCCCGTCGCCGTGGACCGGCGGATCTGGAACTCCTTCTCCACATCCTTCTGATAGATATCCCTCTTGAGGGACTCAAACAGGATATAATGCAGCACAAGCCGCTGCATATTCGTGGTCAGGCTGTCCTCTTCCTCCTGGATACACATCCGGCGTTTCAGCTGATGCGAGATCGTATTGATCAGCCTGCCGACATCATGGCCGCTGTCGCTGATCTCCGTTTTTTCACTGCCGCACATCGTACTCCACTCCCTTTCAAATACGGAAATATCCTTCCGCCCGTTAATTTGTTCGGTAACTAACAGTCAGTATATGCAAATACAATTTTATTGTCAACATACAAATCCGATTTCCCGCGAATTTTATCACTCTGCCTTTGTTTTCTGCCCGACGATTCCTGTTCATGCGCATTTTTCACATTCTATATTGAATTTTTATGCCGTTTTAACGAAAATCTTGTACTTTTTCCATCACAAGTATAGAAATGTTACAAAAAAAATTGTATAATAAAATGCACTAAGAATGAAAGAGAGGGCTCATTATGAAGCAAAATAACATGTTAGCCATGATTTTAGCCGGCGGCCGCGGGTCCCGTCTTCATGACCTGACGAAAAAAGTGGCAAAACCGGCTGTTTCATATGGTGGAAAATACCGCATCATCGATTTTCCCCTCAGCAACTGCGCCAACAGCGGGATCGATGTTGTAGGTGTCCTGACACAGTATGAATCCATTCTCCTGAACAGCTATGTCGCAGCGGGACGCCGCTGGGGTCTGGACGCGAAGGACAGTGGAGTGTATGTGCTCCCGCCGCGCGAGAAATCCGACGCCAACCTGGATGTATACAGAGGGACAGCGGACGCGATCTCACAGAATATCGATTTCATCGATACATATTCACCGAAATATCTCCTGATCCTTTCCGGCGACCATATCTATAAAATGAATTATGCAAAAATGCTCGCATACCACAAGGAGTGCAAGGCGGACGCGACGATCGCTGTCATCGAAGTGCCGATGAAAGAGGCGAGCCGCTTCGGCATCATGAATACAAATGAGACCGGGCGCATCGTTGAATTCGAAGAGAAACCGGAACACCCGAAGAGCAACCTCGCTTCCATGGGTATCTACATCTTCAACTGGAAGCAGCTGCGCAAGATGCTCCTCGCAGATATGAAGGATCCGGATTCCAACCATGATTTCGGAAAAGACATCATCCCCGCCATGTTAAATGACGGCGGCAATCTGTTTGCCTATAAATTCAAAGGCTACTGGAAAGATGTGGGAACCATTGATTCTCTCTGGGAGGCAAACATGGATCTCCTTGACAAGAACAATGCGCTTGACTTAAATGACAGCACCTGGAAGATCTACACAGAGGATGTGACAGCGCTTCCTCAGTATATCGGAGCGGACGCAGTCATTGACCGTGCATTTATCACCCAGGGATGTGTCATTGACGGTGAGGTGCACAACTCCGTCCTGTTCACCGGCGCAAAGGTAGCGGCAGGGGCAAAGGTCATCAACAGTGTCCTCATGCCGGGAGCTGAAGTCGCGGAAGGCGCAGTGGTAACGCGCGCACTCGTCGCGGACGGCATCAAGATCGGCAAAAACGCCGTAGTCGGCAGCGCTGACAGCAAGAACATCGAACTTGTGGCAAAACGTGTAAAGGGGGATGAATAATATGAGTAAGGCATTCGGAATCGTTAATTTTGCCGGAAATCACATCCAGGTAGACGGGCTTCAGGCATACCGTCCGGTAGGAGCCTTTTCTTTCCTCGGCAGATACCGCACGATCGATTTCCCGATCTCAAATATGAGCAACAGCGGGATCGACAATATCCAGGTATACGTCCGCAGGAAACCTCGTTCCCTGACAGAGCACCTGGGGACAGGGCGCCACTACAATATCAACTCCAAACGCGGACAGCTCAATATCATGTATACAGAGAACAACCGCATCGGTGATATCTACAGCACAGACGTGGCGGCATACATCGAAAACATGGACTGCATCGAGAAGATCCATCTTCCCTATGTTGTCATCGCTCCGAGCTACATGGTATATACAGCGGATTACAGCACCTTCCTCAGCGAGCATATCGAGTCAGGTGCAGACATCTCCATGATGTACCACTCTGTGGACAATGCAAAGGAAGCATTCCTCAACTGCAGCACGCTCAACATCAACAAACAGAAAGGCGTGCTCTCCATCGAGCCGAACCACGGAAATGCGAAAAACAAAAATATTTCCATGGACACTTATGTGATGTCAAAAGAACTTTTTATCGACCTGGTAAAGAAAGCGCATAAGACATCCTCCATGTACACCTTCGCTGATATCCTCAATGAAGAGTGCGAGAACCTTGACATCCGCGCAGTCTCCCACAGAGGATACTTCGCAGCGTTCTGCGATTTCAACAGCTACTATCACGCAAACATGGACCTGATCGACTTAAAGCACGCTTCCGATCTGTTCAGCCCGGACTGGCCGATCTACACCCGTACGAACGACTCCTGCCCGACACAGTATTTCGAGGGCAGCAAGGTGACATCTTCGGTCGTATCCAACGGCTGCCTGATCGAAGGCACAGTCGAGAATTCCATCATCGGAAGAGGCTGCGTGATCAAACCGGGCGCTGTCGTAAAGAACTGCGTGATCTCCGCTGATGTAGTCATAGGAAAAGGCGTTCACGCAGAGAACCTCGTCGTAGATAAGCACGCAAGGCTGATCCGCGGCAAGAGAGTCATCGCGTCACCCGAAAAACCGGGATACATCAAGCGCGGCGATACACTGTAAATCTGTAATTGCGGGGGAGCCATCTGTAGAGTCAAACGTCCGAAAACCGTTGGTATGATCCAGACGTTTTCACGGCGGGCGGGGATATGGCTCGGGTTCCGGTTCCGTAATCTGGGAAAGACGTAAAAGGGAGAAAGCATGGCTAAAAGCAATTGTCCGGCGGAAGATTCGGCTCCGCCTCAGGCATCCGCCGGACAATTAACGCCACGCTTTCTCCCTTTAAGT
>DWUV01000122.1 GCA_019120595.1 Candidatus Mediterraneibacter tabaqchaliae
AGCAAAAATACTATAATCAAAGGAGAAAAGCTTATGGAAGAAAAAACAAAACTGAATATGCAGATGTATGATGCTGAGAGTATCCTTGCTCCCCTGCAGAAGCTGAACCTGATGGATGATTTCCTGTTTGACGCTGCCACCGGGGATCTGGAAACATGCAGGATCATTATCGAACTGTCACTGGGCATCAGGATCCGTAACATTGCCTGGAAAGAAGGGCAGAAGGTAATCCGCAATCTTCCGGGGAACCGGGGGATCCGGATGGATTTCTATGTGGATTCAATCTTTATGGATACGGGCTGTACCGATATACATTTGACAACCGGTGCAAAGAAATCCCGGATCTGGTCATGGGAGACGAATGCAGCAAGATCATCCTGAACACGAAGGGGGGAAATGAAGCCGGAGTGGACAGGGCGCTGATCGATTTTTTGCATTATGTGGAAAAGAGCAGCGAGGAGAATGTGCCGGAAGACTGTGATGAGCGTTTGAAACATCTGCATAAAAAGATTCACCAGATCAAAATGAGTGAAGAGATAGGAGTGAGTTATATGAAGATGGAAGAACGCGACAGGCTGATAAGAGATGAAGGTTTAAGGCGGGGAAAAGCGGAAGGCAGGGCAGAAGGAAGAGCAGAAGGCGAGGCTCGGCTGGTCGGTGTTATCCGAAAAAAGGTTTCAAAGAGCGTGTCGGCTGCTGATATCGCAGACTGGCTGGAGACAGGGCGTGAAGAGGTGGAGAGAACAATAGAGCTTCTTGGAGCGCATCCTGACTGGACGGACCTTCAGGTCGCGGAGGAGCTGCTCAGACAGGAGACTCCATCAGAGGAACAGGAGTAGCTCAACAGCTGATATAAAGAACGAAACTTAAGCAAGAAAGAGAAGGTGGCATTCTATGTACATAGCGGATCTGCACATCCATTCCCGGTACTCCCGGGCGACCAGCAGAGAGTGTACCCCGGAGTATCTGGATCTCTGGGCGAGGAGAAAAGGCATCCATATCGTAGGAACCGGGGATTTCACACACCCGGCATGGCGGGAGGAACTGGCAGAAAAGCTCGTGCCCGCGGAGGACGGACTGTATGTGCTGAAGGATGAGCACCGGATCAAAGACGGCAGTGTGCGGGGAGATATGATTCCCCGCTTTGTCATCACCGGGGAGATCAGTTCCATATATAAGAAAAACGGGAAGGTGAGAAAGGTCCACAGTGTGATCATCCTGCCTGGGCTTGAGGATGCAGAGCGGATCTCAAATAAGCTGGAACAGATCGGGAATATCCATTCCGACGGGCGTCCGATCCTGGGGATGGACTGCCATGACCTGCTGGAGATCACTCTGGAGCTATGCCCTTCATCGGTGTATGTGCCTGCGCATATCTGGACGCCGCATTTTTCCATGTTCGGCGCGTTTTCCGGGTTTGATACGGTGGAAGCGTGCTTTGGGGATCTGACGCCGCATATCCATGCCGTGGAGACCGGGCTCTCTTCGGATCCTCCCATGAACTGGAGAGTCTCCGCACTGGACCGGTTCCAGCTCGTGTCGAATTCGGATGCTCATTCTCCGGCGAAGCTGGGGAGAGAGGCAAATCTGCTGGATATCCCTATGTCCTACGAAGGGCTTGTGCAGGCGCTACAGGCAGGAGAGGGACTGTACGGTACCATCGAGTTTTTCCCGGAGGAAGGGAAATACCATATGGATGGGCACCGGAAGTGCAATCTCTGCCTGTCTCCTTCTGACACTATGAAATATAATGGGATCTGTCCGGTGTGCGGCCGCAAGATCACCATCGGCGTATCCCACCGGGTAGAGGAGCTTGCGGACCGTCCGGAAGGATATGTGCGGGAGGGGGCAAAGGCTTTTGAGAGCCTTGTGCCGCTCCCGGAAGTGATCGCCGCTTCTATGGGATGCTCGGCGGCGAGTAAAAAGGCAGGAAAAGAGTATGCGCATATGCTCTCGGGGCTGGGATCAGAGTTTGAGATATTGAGGACATTCCCCGTCGAGGATATCCGGCGGGTGTCCGGCACAAGGATCGCGGAAGGGATCCAGCGGCTCAGGGATGGGAAGGTGGAGCGCATCCCCGGATTTGACGGCGAGTATGGCGTGATCCGCCTGTTCAGCGCGGATGAGTTGGAAAATACAGAAGGACAGATGAGCTTCTTTGATATGATCGGCGCGGCAGCCGCCGGTGAGGAGAAAGACGGCAGAGCGGATAAGACCGGCAGTACGGATAAGGCCGGAGGAGAAAGCACTGCTGAAGAGAAAGTGCTTGACCGCAAGGGCAGCCGTGTTCGCACGCAGAGCGGGAAAGATCAGGAAAACGGAGAGCCACCGCTGGAAAACCGTAACGCGCAGGCGGACGCTTTGAATCCGGAGCAGCTCCGGGCGGTCACGTCAGGGACTGCGCGGATCGCTGTCAAGGCAGGACCGGGTACCGGGAAGACAAAGACTCTTGTGTCCCGCCTGAAATATCTTCTTGAAACCCGCAGGGTGCGTCCGTCTGAGATCACGGCAGTCACATTTACCAACCAGGCGGCGGCTGAGATGCGGGAGAGGGTAGTCAGAGAGACCGGGAAAAGATCAGCGGGCAGGATGATGACGATCGGCACCTTCCACGCGGTCTGTCTGGATTTCCTGAAAGCACAGGGCAGGGAATTCTTCCTGGCAGGAGAGGCGGAGCTCCGGGAACTGGCGGAGCGGGCATTGGACGAGTGCGGGCAGACGATGAGTGCAAAGGAATTCCTTGAGCAGGTGTCCCGGCAGAAATCGGGAATCGCGGACATGCAGACAGGACCGGCATATGACCGCTATGAGCAGTTAAAGGCAGAGAAGAAGCTGTACGATTTTGACGATCTCCTCCTCTGTACCGCAGAGCTGATCGAGAGCGGAAATGTACAGCCCGGGTGGGAGAAGAGTTTTCGTTATCTTCTTGTGGATGAATTCCAGGATATCAATCCGATCCAGCGCCGTCTGATAAAGATCTGGCACAGCTTCGGACAGGAGCTTTTTGTGATCGGGGATCCGGACCAGTCAATCTATGGTTTCCGCGGGGCGGACGCGGAGTGCTTCGAAAAACTGGCAGAGGATTATCCGGACCTTGAAGTGATCGGGCTGAAGGAGAATTACCGCTCAGCGCCGCAGATCCTGACAGCGGCAGAGGCGGTTATGGGCAGAGGGGAAAGGCTGCGCGCCAACTGCCCGGATAATGTGCCTGTGCGTGTCGTGCAGGCGGCGGGCCCTCTGGCGGAAAATATTTTTATCGCAAAGGAGATCGGGCGTATGGCGGGCGGCGTCGGCATGCTGGAGGCCCACAGGGAAGCATGGGAAAACGACGGCCGGAAGGTCAGAGGCTTCGGGGATATCGCTGTCCTGTACCGGACGAACCACCAGGCGCATCTCCTGGAAAAGTGCCTGAAAAAAGAGGGGATCCCCTATGTCGTGGCAGGGCGGGAAGAGTTTCTCCGGGCGGATCCCGTTCAGGGGAGCATCTGCTTTTTCCGGTATCTGCGGGATGAAGGGGATCAGGCGGCAGCACGGGAGTGCGCCAGGCTGATCTGGAAGCTTCCGTGGAATACTATGACGGAGGAACTGATCAGGAATGCAGCGGAAAAACTGAGACCATCCTGGAATAAGAAAAAACCGCAGAAATTCCTGGAAGAATGGACTTCTGAGATGGGACTGGAAGAAGAGCAGGCGATGGCGCAGCTTGCGGGGATGACCGTGTTTTACAGGACTATGGATGAATTCCTGAGCGCTCTTGAGCTGGGCGTGGAGAGCGACCTGAAACGGTGCGGGAATAAGCAATATGTATCAGAGGCAGTGACCCTGATGACGCTCCACGGCTCAAAGGGGCTGGAGTTCCCGGCAGTATTCATCTGCGGGGCAGAGAAAGGGATGATCCCGCTGGAGAGCGAAAAACATCCTGCGGACAGAGAAGAGGAACGGCGGCTGTTCTATGTGGGCATGACCAGGGCAAAGGAAGAGCTGGTTATTACAGCCTCAGGAGAAATCTCCGAGTTCCTTGAGGAGCTGAAAAAGCGAAAGGAAGAGGCCGGCGGGGATATCCTGCCGGACAGCAGGATCAGATGGGAACAGGCCGCGGAGCGGAAAGCGGAAGAAAATTTCCGCCAGATGAGCCTCTTTGAACTATGACCTCTTCTAACTATGACATTGACATTCTTCCCGTGATACCTTAGATTATAGTGAGATGCAAATATAGTAAGATGAAAATACAGTGAAATAAAAATACCGGGAAAGCCTGACAGACAGAAGGGGATGTCCCGAAAAGGAGACCAACAGATATGAGATTAGGAGAAAAACAGGTGCTCACCGTGGTCAAGATCGTTGACTTCGGCGTGTACCTCGGAAGTGATGAAGAGAGAGTCCTGCTCCCGAAGAAGCAGGTGCCGGAAGGGATCGAAGTCGGCGACCCGGTGGAAGTATTCCTCTATAAAGATTCTTCGGACAGGATGATCGCTACGACAAAGGAACCGAAGATCACTCTGGGAGAACTGGCTGTACTCGAGGTGGCTGATGTGGGACGCGTCGGAGCCTTTCTGGACTGGGGGCTGGAGAAGGACCTTCTTCTCCCGTTTAAGGAACAGACTGTAAAAGTGGAAAAAGGCGACCGCTGCCTTGTCAGCCTCTACGTGGACAAGAGCGGGAGGCTGTGCGCGACCATGAAAGTGTACCCTCTGCTGCGGACGGATTCCCCGTATCAAAAGAATGATATGGTCAGGGGGACTGTCTATGGGATCAGCCGGGAGTTCGGCGTATTTGTCGCGGTAGACGACCGCTATTCCGCCCTGATCCCGCGCAGGGAAGTCTATGGCAGGATGTTTATCGGACAGCAGGTCGAAGCCCGGGTGGCGGATGTGAAGGCAGACGGAAAGCTGGACTTAAGCGTCAGGGGCAGGATCCCGGAGCAGATGGACGCGGACGCGCAGCAGATCATGGAAAGGATCGAAAAGAACGGCGGATCTCTCCCGTTTACGGATAAAGCAGACCCGGAGCGGATAAAAATGGAGTTCGGTATGAGCAAAGCCGCGTTTAAGCGGGCAGTGGGCAGGCTGTTAAAACAGAGGAAGATCACCATAGACGAAAATCAGGGAAAAATCTTGCAATCCAGATGAAATCGTTTATAATAGGCATAGGAGCGGGCCGAACGGCAGTGGGTGCGCTCCTGCAGCAGAAATTGGAAATGTAAAAAGCAGAAAGCTCAGAAAGGAGAACATAAAATGAAAGTTCAGAATATCACAGATATAGACGGCTTTTTTAAAGTCATTGATTCCTGCAAGGGTAAGGTAGAGCTGGTGACAGGAGAGGGAGACAGGCTGAACCTGAAGTCAAAGCTGTCCCAGTATGTTTCCATGGCAAATATCTTCTCCAACGGCGAGATCCCGGAGCTGGAGATCATCGCATATGAGAAGGAAGATACAGACAGGCTGATCCAGTTTATGATGGAAGGCGCAGAGTAAGATCCTGCCGGAGAAATATAAACACAGGCTGTCTGACGGCAGCCGCCAGACAACAGCAGGACAGGATATGCAGGGCAGTTTCCGAAAAGGGAGCCGCCCTTTTCATTTAATCGAGGTAAGAGATGAGTTTTGTACATTTGCACGTCCATACAGAATACAGTCTTCTGGATGGCTCGAACAAGATAAAAGAATATGTATCCAGGGTGAAAGAGCTCGGGATGGACAGTGCGGCGATCACGGACCACGGCGTGATGTACGGTGTGATCGATTTCTACCGGGAAGCACACAGGCAGGGGATCAACCCGATCCTGGGCTGCGAAGTCTATGTGGCGCCGAATTCCCGGTTCGACCGGGAAGTGACGGGCGGGGACGACAGATATTATCATCTGGTGCTCCTGGCGGAGAATAATACCGGGTATGCGAATCTCATGAAAATCGT
The DNA here is from genome assembly GCA_019120595.1 of Candidatus Mediterraneibacter tabaqchaliae. Lineage (GTDB taxonomy): Bacteria > Bacillota > Clostridia > Lachnospirales > Lachnospiraceae > Mediterraneibacter > Mediterraneibacter tabaqchaliae. Next base: position 5,914 of record DWUV01000122.1, read on the forward strand.
ATCAAAAGGTTTTGTAGAGGGATACTATTATAAGCCCCGCGTGGACAAATCGCTCCTGCGGGAATATCATGAGGGCATTATCGCGCTGAGCGCCTGTCTGGCGGGAGAAGTGCAGCGCTATATCGTGAAGGGATTATATGATGAGGCAAAAAAGACTGCCCTGGAATATCAGGAAATCTTCGGTGAGGATAATTATTTCCTCGAACTGCAGGACCACGGCATCCCGGATCAGGCGTTGGTGAACCAGCAGCTTTTAAAGATGTCCCAGGAGACGGGAATCGGGCTGGTGGCGACCAATGACGTCCACTATACGTATGCGGAAGACGCGAAGCCCCACGATATCCTGCTCTGTATACAGACAGGGAAGAAGCTCTCTGATGAGAACAGGATGCGGTATGAAGGCGGGCAGTATTATGTGAAATCTCCCGAAGAGATGGAAAAGCTCTTCCCGTATGCGCTCCAGGCGCTGGACAATACCCAGAGGATCGCGGACAGGTGCCATGTGGAGATTGAGTTCGGGGTCACGAAGCTGCCGAAGTATGATGTGCCGGACGGGCTGACTTCCTGGGAATATCTTCGGAAGCTTTGTTATGAAGGTCTGGAGAAGCGTTACGGAGAACCGTCCCAGGAGCTTAAGGACAGACTGGCGTATGAGCTGGATACGATTCAAAACATGGGGTATGTAGATTATTTCCTCATTGTGTGGGATTTCATCAAATACGCCAAAGATCACGGCATTGCGGTAGGACCCGGGCGAGGGTCAGCGGCAGGGAGCATTGTCTCTTACTGCCTGGGAATCACCACCATAGATCCTATCCGTTATCAGCTGCTGTTCGAACGCTTCCTGAATCCGGAGCGTGTGTCCATGCCGGATATTGA